>JANSXJ010000084.1 GCA_024743015.1 Hyphomonas sp.
CTTAGAACCCTCGGTGAATGTAATTTTCATGCAACAACTCCATTTGAGGCGCAAAGTAAGCATCGACGCGCGCGACGCAACTCGCTAGTCAGGAAAACAGACAGGAAAACGAACAAATTCAACTATGAACCGGGTTCAGCGATATCTTTTCAGCCGCGTCTTGCGGTCTGTGCTGATTATTGTCGGCGGTTTGACCCTGCTGGCAATCCTGGCGCAGGGCCTGTCCCAAACGGATATCATTGTTGAGAACCGCCAGGGTGCGCTGACCTTCTTCAAGATTGTAGCTTTGGGCGTCCCGCAAATTGTTGCGCTTCTGACGCCGATGGCCATGTTCGTCGCAACGATTTGGGCGCTCAATCGATTGCACCGCGATAGCGAAATCGTGGTGGCCCAAGCGGCGGGTATGACTCGCTGGCAAGTCGCTTCGCCAATCCTGCGGCTCGCCGTACTGGGCGCTGTTATCCATCTTGGAGTTAATCTCTGGGTTCAGCCTTCCGCGCAGAGAGAGATGCGGACGACGGTGAATGAGGCACGGGCGGATCTCGCTTCGTCGCTTGTGCGTCCCGGACAGTTCACGACACCTGACGCGAACCTCACCGTGTTCGCGCGCGACCAGCGCGGCCAAGATCTGATTGGGGTTCAAATCGCTGAACGGATCGGACAACCCGATGCGCGGGACTATCTTGCCGAACGCGGTCGGTTCATCGAAGTCGACGGTCAGCCCGCTATCGTAATGTTTAACGGACAGATCCATCAACTCGATCAGAACGGTGCTTTAAACATCCTGAATTTTGAACAATCAACCTTCGATCTGTCACCGTTCGTGAATGAAGACCGAAAACTGATCTACAAGGCTTCGGATCGCTACCTACACGAACTCCTTTTCATCGATCGATCGAGTTATAATGAACGAAAGAACGAGCTTGAATACCTGTCCGAAGCTAATTCTCGGCTATCGTCTCCCCTTATAGGGATTGCCATGGCGATGATGGCGATCCTGGCGGTCATGGGCGGCAACTTTAGTCGCCGCGGTTACTCTCGACGGATCGTTATTGCCTCGGGTGGCGCCTTGCTGCTGATCATTATCCAGCTATCAGTGCAATCAAGCAGCGGTAGCAACCCGGCCATCAACATCGTGCAGTGGATCGTTCCGATCGCGGCGATTGCGATCCTGTCCTACGTTCTCTTCAATCGCGGTGAGCGGATAAAGGGAGCGCCTTCGACATGATCGGGTCGCGCATCCAACGCTACATCTTCTTGCGATGCCTCTTCGCGCTCGGTCTCGTTCTCGGGCTATTTGCGATTACGATTATGCTTGTAGATATCGTCGAGCAATTGCGAACGGTTGGTGAAGACATTGAGTTGTCACCATGGGGCGCTGTCCAACTGTCTCTAATGAAACTACCCGGCCTGATAGAGGAAACACTCGCTTTCGCAATTCTCGTATCGGCAATGATTGCATACAACCAGCTTTCCAAGAGTTCCGAACTATCTGTCATTCGCTCGATGGGGCAATCCGCCTGGCAATTCCTCGCGCCGGTAATCGTGCTGGCGGCGGGACTGGGCGTGTTTGCGATGGTGCTTTTGAATCCGCTTGGCGCGGTGCTCGCTGAACGCTTCGAGGAAACCCGAGCCAACCTCCTGCAGGAGGGCGGTCAGGTCGTCGATCGGGTTCGAACCGACGTCTGGCTGCGGCAAGGCAATGATGACAGCCAAATCGTAATTCATGCGGCATCGGTCGACAGCACCGGACAGATCTTCACCAATGTGCGTTTTCTCGAAGAAGGCCGTGTTTATGAAGGCGCGCGTCCGACCTCAAGGTTCCGCTTCATTCGTCGGATTGATGCGGAAACGGCAACGATTTCCGAAGGCTTCTGGCAGCTTACAAACCTTGTCGAAAACACGCCGGACGGAGCGCCGCTGCATCTCGATAGCCTGGCGATTGAGACCGATCTGGATCCGAATACCCTCCTGTCCCGTTTCACTTCGCCTGACACGATCGGGTTCTGGGGACTTCCCGGCTTTATCACGCAGACAGGGCGCGCGGGCCTCGATACGTCTCGGTTTTCGATGCGCTGGTTCGGGCTCACTTCGCTTCCTGTGCTTTACACAGCCATGGCGCTGATCGGCGCCATTGTGTGCCTTCGTCTCTCAAGGCTGGGCGGGACCAGCAGACTGATCGCGACTGGCGCGGGTGCAGCGGTCGCCTTGTTTTTTGTTACACAAATCGCCTCCAGCTTCGGATCCTCAGGCGCGATACCTGCAGTGATTGCGGCTTGGTCCCCGGCGCTCTGCGCCTTGTTCATTTCCCTGACGGTTCTCGCCTACCAGGAAGATGGCTAAAACGTCTGTGCTCTTGACAGAGGGCGCGGGCACAACCAGTTTCCGGCGCCTTGAAGCCCAATCAGGAGCCGCCCTCCCATGAAAGTTGTTGTTGTTGAGTCCCCCGCCAAAGCGAAGACGATCAACAAGTATCTCGGAAGCGATTACAAAGTGCTCGCTTCTTATGGTCACATCCGAGACCTCCCATCAAAAGACGGTTCTGTAGATCCTGACAATGATTTCGAGATGGTATGGCAAGCCGACTCCAAGAGTCAGGCTCGGATCAGAGAAATTGCCGATGCGGTCAAATCGGGCAGCAAACTCATTCTCGCCACCGACCCCGATCGTGAAGGGGAAGCGATTTCATGGCATCTCCTGGACGCGCTCAAGAAGCGACGCGCGATCAAGAAGGATACGCCGGTTGAGCGCGTTGTCTTCAATGCCATCACCAAGGCTGCCGTCACCAGCGCTATGGAAAATCCTCGCGAGATCGATCAGGAACTCGTAGACGCTTATCTCGCTCGCCGGGCGCTAGACTATCTCGTTGGGTTCAATCTCTCGCCGGTACTATGGCGCAAACTTCCAGGATCGCGTTCAGCTGGACGGGTTCAGTCGGTTGCGCTCCGGATCGTCGTCGACCGCGAACTGGAGATCGAGAAATTCAAACCCGAAGAATACTGGACGATCGGCGCTGATCTCCGGGCACCTGATGGCACGGACTTCCAAGCCCGCCTGCATTCGCTTGATGGAAAAGCGCTCAAGAAATTTGACCTGCCGGATGCGGCAGCGGCACAAACAGCGCTCGATAAGGTCAATATTGGCGGCTACTCGGTGAGCAGCGTCGAGGCCAAGCCGGTTAAACGGAACCCGCCGCCTCCATTCATCACGTCTACCCTTCAGCAAGACGCATCGCGTCGACTCGGTTTCTCGGCCAAGCGTACCATGCAAGCGGCCCAGAAGCTCTATGAAGAAGGACGCATCACCTATATGCGGACCGACGGCGTAAACATGGCCGAGGAGGCCTACCACGCCGCGCGCGATCACATCAAAAGTGACTATGGTGCCCAGTACCTGCCCGAGAAGCCGAGACGCTATTCGTCGAAGCAAAAGAATGCACAAGAGGCGCACGAAGCCATCCGTCCGACGAATTTCAGCCTTCGTCCTGACGATTACAAGCAGTCAGATGGCGATCTCTGGAAACTGTATGCGCTGATCTGGCGTCGCGCCGTCGCGTCTCAGATGGAGCCCGCCAAGTTTGAGCGCACGACGATTGATCTGCACAATAAGGACAAGTCCGCCATGCTGCGCGCGACGGGTCAGGTTCTGGTTTTTGACGGGTTCATCAAGCTCTACACAGAAGGGCGGGATGATACGGACAAGGATGAAGACGCCGAAGCCCGTCTGCCAAAACTAAGTGAAGGTGAGCACGCTGACCTCCTGGAGGCGAAAAGCGAGCAGCACTTTACCACCCCTCCCCCTCGTTACACCGAAGCGAGCCTCGTCAAGCGACTCGAAGAACTGGGTATTGGCCGTCCGTCGACTTATGCGTCGACCCTGTCGACACTCGTCGACCGAGACTATGTCCGGATCGAAAAGAAACAATTGATTCCTGAAGATAAAGGGATCCTGGTCACGTCCTTCCTGGAGAATTTCTTCGAGCGCTACGTTCAGTACGACTATACCGCGAACCTGGAAGAAAAGCTCGACGTCATTTCTGACGGCAAGCTCGACTGGAAAGCTTTCCTGCGGGAATTCTGGACACAGTTCACTGCCTCAATAGACGAGACCAAAGACCTTCGCGTGTCAGCGGTTCTGGACGTTCTCAACGATGCGCTCGGCCACCATGTGTTTCCACCCGTGGATGAAAACGGCAACATCAAAGAGAAGCCGAGACTCTGCCCGCTCTGCAATGCAGGCGACCTTAGCCTGAAGCTTGGTCGTCACGGGGCCTTTGTCGGCTGCTCCAATTACCCAGATTGCAAATTTACCCGGCCCTTCTCAACGCAGGAAGAAGCTGAAAACGCAATCAATCCGGACGGCGAAGAGATCACGACGCATCCGGAAACGGGTCAACCGATCCTGTTAAAATCTGGTCGGTTCGGACCGTATCTCGAAATGGATATCGGGGAAGATAAGCCAAAACGCTCAAGCCTGCCAAAAGGCTGGTCGCCTCAAGAACTCGATCCAGAAAAGGCGCTGATGTTGATCAGCCTGCCGCGCGAGGTCGGGAAGCACCCGGAAGACGAAGAACCTATCCTGGCCAATCTCGGTCGCTATGGTCCCTACGTTCAGCACCAGCGTACGTTTGCGAATTTGTCGAGCGTCGAGGAGATGTTTACGATCGGCCTCAATCGCGCCGTCTCTCTGATTGCGGACAAACGCGCTGGCGGCGGACGCGGTGGCCGCGCTGCGCCCAAGGTCCTGAAAGATCTCGGCGCGCACCCGAGCAGCGGTGATCCGGTCCAGGTGCTGGATGGGCGTTATGGTCCGTATATCAAGCACCAAAAGACCAATGCGACTTTGCCAAAGGACATGGAACCGACTAACATAAACATCGATCAGGCGCTTGAAATTCTCGCGGCCAAGGAAGCCAAGGGCGGCAAAAAGAAACGCACCACCAAGAAGAAAAAGGCCACCGCCAAGAAATAAGCTCGGGCCTATTTCACCGGCGTGCCTCCGGTTTCGACGCTGAGATAGTCTGGCAGCTCTGGTTCAGGTCGTCCTGGCAAAGGCAGCGGCGTTTCCAGACCCGGTGTCCATAGATATGGCGTGACATAGACCACAAGCTCTTCGCGAGATTCGACCGCAGCTTGATCGCTGGCGAATAGATTCAGGATGGGCACATGCCGCAACCAGGGCAACCCGGAGTGATCCGTCAGCCGATACCGCGAATTGAGCCCGCCAATCACAATGGTCTGCCCGGACTGGACGACCATCGAGGTTGAAGCGGTACTCCTCTGTTTGGCTATGATGATGTCTCCTGCTGTGGCAGAGAATCGAGAGTCTTCCAGGCTCACGTCCATGCGGATCGACTGATCGGCCATCACCAAAGGCGTGATATCCATCGTGATCCCTGCCGTAATGGAATCGGTCGTGATGATCGAGGAATCATCACCTGACGTGTCCACGCGCGCAAATTGATCATCAACAATCGCTATCGTCGCTTCCTTGCTGCTCCTCGTCGCTACATAAGGCCGCGCGAGTATTTCGGCCGCGTTTTGCGCCGCCAGGAAGTCGACCGTCGCCGTGATCGCTGCCGAATTTGCCGCAAGATCTGAGAACGACGCGACGATATTCCCACCAGTCTGACCGGGTATCAACGTGGTGAGATCGAACTTGCCCGCAGCGCCATCCGTGAGATTGACCGTCAGAGATTCCACGGAGGAGGTGTCAATCTTTACGACCAAAGCTTCTATAATAACATGTGCGGCGGGACGGTCCGCCTGACGCACAACCGCCATGGCTTCACTTACCTCAGCGGCGGTGCCTGACAGAAAAATGGTGTTCAGCTCTGGCAGGCTGCCAATCGTCACGCCGCCTTCATCGGAGAAATCGCTTGTGTCGAACAGGCTGTCGATCAGATCGACCATGTCAATCGCGGCGACATGTTTGAGGACATATTCGCGGCTGATCACCGAGCTTTCGTCGTTTTCTTCGTTCGCGTCCAGCAACACGCCGAGCTGTTTCATTTGCAGACTCAGCAATCCGTCTTCCCAAGACACTGACGCATTCGCTTCCTTCAGGAGCAGGTTGAGACCCTCGATGAGGGGGCGGTTGGACAACCGCGCTGATACTCTCTGACTGAAGTAGCGGGGCTGAGTTCTGTAATCGACCAGCGGGCTCTGCATAATCGCCGCGAGCACCCGGTTGAGATCTGCCTGATCAAGATCGACGGACAGCATGGGTGGCTCACCCGCCTCGCCCGGATCAATACGGATCAGCTTGAGCGCCGCCTGCTCCCGGGCTTCGCGCGCCTCATCGGCCCCGGCGGTTTGAACCTGATAGGCTTCCAGCAAGGTCGCCATTTCAGCACCGCTGGCAAAGTCGGGATCTGCGACGCAGGAGACGGACATAAGGCAGCCCAGAGCGGCGTAGAATAAGCGACTGCGGCGCAGCCGGCCCTTGGACTTGTCTGGTTTGGTCAATGGTTCGATTACCCCTCTCTCTCCTTTTGGTTTCTGACGCGACCATCGCGCATGCCAAAAGCGGCACGTTTCACCGCACCGCTTCTGGCAGGTCGCGAATGGATTAGAATCCGCTTCCGCTCGTTTTTCCGCATTTATTGCCGAGAGCGTCGATCGGTTTGCCGTCACTATTGGTCGGCACAGCTGAACTCAGCGTCGATATTTCCAGAGTTTTCCAGTCATTGGAGCCGACGGTACCATCCACTTTCGCGATGATCTGGCACCCAGGCGTCAGATACAGATTTTTGTCCTTGGAATTCCCACCCAAAATTTTGAGTTTCAGCTTGTAAGAGCAACTCGCAGGGACGACGAACGTGTCATAGTTCGCAGCTGGGACGTCGGTCGTCAGCTTTTTATTGATCGAAGAACACGCGCTTGGCGCATTTGCAGGTTGAGACGAATGCGCGTCAACCGAAACCCAATCCAACGTATAGACGCCGGCATTTCCCATCACGATCACACCGCAGGTCGCCCCGGAGGATTCACAATACGAGGCGGTATAGCGAGCTTCTTCAGACGATGCAGCATACGCAGCGCCAGACATTCCTGCGGCGGCGGTCAAACCGATGCCAAGCCCAACCGTTGCAGACTTCTTGAGCAAATTTCTCATCTCATATCCTTCATATCCAATGGCGTGAGGCCTTCTTGGCTACTGGATTGAGACAGGAGGCTCGACTGTCACATCGGACAGTATTCTGGAGACTGGCTCGTCCGCGATTATCCAAGTCCACACGATTGAAGAGGATAGGATTATGAAATCTCAGACTGTTTTACTGGCACTGCTCACAGCGCTTAGTTTTGCCCTCTCGAACCAAATGGCGCAGGCCGAGTCCTCGATTTTCGAGCTTCGGGTCACAAATAATACGGACACCGATCTCACCTTCAAATTGCACGATGGACAATCAAAACATGCCCGGCTGACCTATGATGGTAAGAAGGTCTCCAGCCATACGGTCAAAGCCGGCAGCTATGGCATCGTCGGGGTCCAGCCGACCGGCAAGAAATGCGCACCAAATTGCGGTGCCTGCACGCCCACGATCGGGAAGGTCTATGCCTATTATGTAGACAGTCATGGCGACGAACAGCGCAGCAACTATTATGAGCCTCGTGTAGAATTCTCCCAATATTGCGGTGTTGCCGCCTCAAAACCCCTCGTGACCTACACGTCCAATTGGAAGTTCGATCACGGCACCGGCAAAGGCACGGGTGCGTTCAGCCACGATCAGAGTTCAACACATAATTCGTATACCAGCACGAACCCGGCAAAAGGTTTGACCGTCGATGGCAAATACATTTCCGGACACGCGACGATCACCTATGAAAACAAATGACGCTCAGCCCGTTTTAGAAAGGCTGGATCGGAATGGTGTGCGGCTCAAGAAATATCTCGACTGACGCGGATCAATCGGATCAAAGCCAAAATGGATCGCCGCCGCGACAACGGCCTGCATGGTCGTGGAGACTCCCAGTTTTTGCCTCGCATTGCCGACATGAAATCGAAGCGTACGTTCCGAAACCTCCAAGATCGTCGCAGCTTCAGAGTAAGTCTTTCCGGCCGCCAGCCATTGCAGGCACTGAAGTTCCCGTTTCGATAAGGCTGTCTGAGCATTGTTCGTCTCTGAATCTTTACCTGGTCCGACGATTGGGCGATTCAGGCATTTATAGACGCATGCAAAAACCGAAAGCACTGCTTGGGCATCCTTGATCATGCCATGTGTCAGTCTCTCCTGCGTTTTGGCCTCAAGGACCAGAATGCGCTCACGTTCGCACGATAAACGCAGGACGAGGAACTCGCTCCATGCCGCTTCACCGAAATCCTGTATTATGGCGCGCTGATAGCGTGTCAGATAGAACGGTTTTGGGGCGTCTCCGGTCAGTTGATAAGAGCCGTCTTGACCCTGGCGCCAACGATGAAGCTCCCATGTGTCTTGCAGATTTTGGTCTATCCCTATCGAGATTGAGTTTTTGATTGCTCCGGCAATGTCCTCTGCCCGGCTGCCAAACCGCTCACCAAAATTGTTCCAGATCATGGAGCTGTTCTGAATCATCTTGCAGGGGCTCGCAGCCGCAGGACTCCACTTCATGACGAGGTGTGGAAATCCGATGCTCGCGAATACGCTCGACGTGCGATCCAAGAGCTCCGACAGGGTCTTACATCTATAGAACTGAAGCAATTCAACCGGCATGCTCATCTGCGTAATCCCTTTCACTGAAGCGATTCCCGCCCCGTCGATGGACGTGAAGCCAAAAGGTCCCACCAAAATAAAAAGGAACCGATTGCTTCACCTTGTATTTACGCAGTGCAATACTGATTACTATCAGCATTGATGTTTATGATTGATTCAACTCATAAATAAAGTGTTTCTGTATTCTATTAAAGCGAGAATGCATCTGTCCAGCAGAGTCGTTGTGCCGGAAGTAAAGGTGGTCCTTTTCCGCGAAGCGTATCGAAAAGCGGGATTCATCACGTATCAGACCGAAAATTACTCCGATGTGGTCGCGCGAGTTTGCTTTAGGCACCGAACGTTCGCATTTCTTGAGCACTGCGTCTGATAATTATCACAAGCCAAAGGGCGCAACTTCCTGTAAGTCGCGCGCCATGAGTTTCCCTGATCGACAGACAGTGCTGGACTTCCTGAAGCAGAATCCAGACGCCACATCCAAACAAGACATCGCACGCGGCCTCAAAGTAAAGGGGCGCGAACGACAAACCCTACGCAATATTCTGAAGGAGTTGGAAGCGGATGGAACGCTGACCAAAACCGGAAAACGCGCATGGGCCCGCGCTGATGCACCTCCGCCGACATCGGTCATCGTATTTGAAAAGACAGATACGAATGGCGACCTGATTGCGCGGGCAATTGGTAAAGAGGGGGCATACGGGCCAGAACTCGTCTTTGACGGATACAGCGGGAAGGTGCGCGGGCCGGCTCCAGGTATTGGCGATCGCGGACTAGCACGCATCAAGCAGTCCGAGGACGGTTGGTCGGCCCGCTTGATGAAGCTGTTCGAGACGCGCGAAGATGAGCGCCCGGTCACAGGCGTTTACCTGCGCACCGCGCGCGGCGGACGTGTGAAGCCCGCCAGTCGCAAGATCAAGCATGAGCTGCATGTTCGTGAGGCCGACGTGAACGGTGCAGTGGATGGAGATCTGGTGGTTGCCATGCCTATGCCGCAACGGGGCTACGGACCGGTTCGCGCGCGCATCACGGAAATCATCGGACGACGCGAAGATCCTCGCGCTTCTTCGCTACTTGCCATTGCGGCGCACGATATCCCGACCGACTTTCCAGCTGAGGTTTTGGAGCAAGCCCAGTCCCACACACCTGAAAAGGTTCAACGCGCGGATTTGCGCGATACGCCGCTCATAACCATCGATCCGGCTGATGCGCGCGATCATGACGATGCTGTTTATGCCGAGCGTCTCGAAGATGGTTTCCGTGTCATCGTGGCAATTGCCGATGTCGCGGCATACGTGACGCCGGATAGCGCGCTTGATGTTGAGGCTCTCAAGCGCGGAAACTCCACATACTTCCCTGACCGGGTCGTGCCCATGCTCCCGTTTGAGCTCAGCGCCGACGCTTGTTCCCTGAAAGAAGGGCAGGACCGGCCCTGTATGGCCGTTGAGATGCGGTTTGATCGATCCGGCACCAAACGCTCCCACCGGTTCCTGCGCGCCACGATGCGCTCTGCCGGCGCATTGTCGTATGAAGAGGCACAGCAGGCCATTGATGGTAATCCAACGGACCGCGCTCAAACATTGCTCGAATCGGTCTTGAAGCCGCTCTGGGAGGCGTATGCGGCGCTAAGCAAATCACGGGATCAACGCGGTCCACTCGAACTCGATCTGCCGGAGCGAAAGGTAGAAATCTCCGAGGATGGTTCAGTTGCGGGCATTCGCACCAAGGCCAGGTTCGATGCCCACAAGCTGATCGAGGAATTGATGATCCAGGCCAATGTCTGTGCTGCCGAGGAGCTCGAGAAACTCGGAAGCCCCCTGCTCTACCGTGTCCATGACAGTCCGTCAGATGCGAAGATCGCGGCGCTGTCCGAGTTCCTGAAAACTCTCGACATAGACTGGCCGCTGGGCGAACGTACGCAGACAAAGCGCTTCAATCGCCTACTCATGGATTTTGAAGATACCGAGCATAGCGAAGCGATCTCGGAAATTGTCCTGCGTTCACAAAGCCAAGCGATCTACAGCCCGGACAATATTGGGCATTTCGGCCTTAACTTGAGCAGATATGCGCATTTCACCAGTCCGATCCGTCGCTATAGCGATCTGATAGTCCACCGCGCGTTGATCCGATCGCTCGATATGGGCCCAGAAGGCTTGACCGATAAGCAAGCTGCGCAGCTGGATGAAACCGCTCAGCATTTGGTGCAGACGGAACGACGCTCCATGGCGGCTGAACGAGAGGCCACCGATCGCTACCTGGCTCTGTTCCTTGCTGATCGCGTTGGCGCTGAGTTTTCTGGACGCATATCCGGCGTCACCCCGTCCGGTCTATTTATCAAGCTAGACGAAACCGGCGCAGACGGCTTTTGTCCGGCGTCTCGGATCTCTCACGAATACTGGCGCTACAGCGAAGCTGCGCAGGCGCTAATCGGCGACCAATCCGGAAAGCGATACGAGCTCGGACAGACCGTAGACGTGCGTCTATCTGAAGTCACACCACTCGAAGGTGGCTTGCTGCTGGAGATTCTCTCAGATCCAAAACCGCGCCGTCCCGGCGAAAAACTACAGCCGCGGACGCGGGGGAAGCGCTATGACGGGCGCAAAGGCTCTGGCAAAACTGGCCGCAGCAAAAGGAAGCCGGGCGGCAGAGGCAAAAAGCAACGATGAATAAGCCAGATCTTGGAAATGCTTATGATCGCGAAGACGCGGGCGAAGTCATAGTGACGGATCGACCAAGTCCGCGCCCAAGTGATGCCGCGACGCTTATCCTGGTGCGCCGCGATCAAGCACAGCCTCGAGTATTGATGGGGAAACGATCCGGTCGGCATGATTTCATGCCGGATAAATACGTCTTTCCCGGCGGTCGGGTAGATCCTCAGGACGGACGGGTCGCAAGCTATAGCGAATTAGCGGCGAAAGAAGAAAAGCGATTGAGGTTCCAGACCAAACGCTTGCCGCGCGCATTCGCGCTCACCGCTATTCGCGAGACTTTCGAGGAAACCGGCCTGTTGCTCGGCAAACAAGCCGAAATGCCACGCAAGGCGCCTGCGGGTTGGGAGAAGCTCTATGAGCTCGATATTGCGCCGAATCTGGAGCATTTGCGCTTCATCGGGCGCGCGATCACCCCGCCCTACCGCCCAAAACGTTTTGACGCGCGTTTTTTCATGGCCGAAGCCGAATTGACTTTGATCGATGACCGCCCGCCCATGGACGGTGCAGAATTACATGACCTGCAATGGGTCACGCTCAAGGACGCATTGGCGCTCGATTTGCCGAATGTGACGCGGTTTATGCTCGGTGAAATCGAAGAACGTCTCAGCAGTGACGAAGATCTTGGACCTCCGTTTCTGCGCTGGACGCGAAGCGGACACTCCGCTGACAGAATTTGATGCGTCCACGTGGTTGACTTCCGTCTCACAACCCATCATTAGACGCGTTTTCGAGATTCAGCCCTTAGCAAAAGGCGCACCGTTATGGCCAAACCGGCA
>JANSXJ010000385.1 GCA_024743015.1 Hyphomonas sp.
CCTGATCTGCTTTCTCCGCTGCCTCATTGAGACGCGCTGTGCGAGCCCTTCTCTCTGATACAAGACGATGCCGGAAACGCGCATCCTCCGGCGTGGCAAAAGCCTCACCAGAATTGCGGCCGGACCCATCCGTACCTTCCGGGCGTGCATACTGTTCCAGGGCGATAAGCCATTCCCGTTCCTCTGGCCCGCCGGGGGCAATCTGTGGGGTGTCGGGATAAGTTGTTAGCAGTTCTGCAGCGCGCGTTTTTCCAAGGCTCTCTAAATGGTCGCTGAGTCCCTTTCGGTCAACACCTGAATCTGCAGTATTTTGGCTGATTAGGGCGTCTCGGATGGCGGAAACATCTGGATCAGGCAAATCCGCGACCGCGAGTGCTTCAAATCCAATCTCGGCAAGGTGGTGGTGGTCCACTGCCCGCACAATCAGACCGAGCCCTCTGGTCTTGGCCGGCGCTCCGCCGCGCAGCGACGCATCCAGGGGCTTGTCTCCGCGCACGCGTGCGCGTCCGGATCCTCGCCCCGCCGCACGCAATTGCCAGAGATAATCACGCATACGCGCCTTCAATTCCCGCTCATAGGCTGATTTCACTGCGCTGTGTTGTATTGCGCTGGCGGCTTGCATCAGTCTTTGTTCCAGACCGGCTTGGCGTTCGGGCGTATCGACCGCTTCGGCGTCACGCTCCCGGCGCCAGAGCACTTCGACCAAAGGTAACGCGGAATCCAGAAGCTTTCCCATCGCCCCCGGGCCGCGTTCGCGAATCAGGTCATCCGGGTCCATACCGTCCGATAGCAGGCAGAAAAATACGCTGCGTCCGGGTTGTAGTCCTGGCAGTGCCCGCTCAATTGATCGATAGGCCGCGCCGAGCCCGGCTCGGTCGCCATCAAAACACAGAACCGGCTCCGGCCCAGCGCGCCAGAGCAGGCCTAGCTGTTCTTCGGTGAGCGCAGTTCCAAGCGGCGCAACGGCATGCTCAAAGCCCGCTTCGCACAGCGCGATCACGTCCATATAGCCTTCGCAAACGATCAAACCGCCCTCTTCGGTGCCGCCAAACGCTTCGCGCGCTGCTTTATAGCGATAAAGCACGCGAGATTTGTGAAACAGCGGCGTGTCGGAGGAGTTCAGGTATTTTGGCTTTGCGTCTGGTTGCAGGGCGCGTCCACCGAAGGCGATAACCTGCCCGCGAGCATCCTCAATGGGGAACATCAGGCGTCCCCGAAACCGATCATACGGATCGCCGCCGCCATCTTTCTCGACGGCCAACCCCGCTTCCACGATTTCGCTCTGTGAGAAGCCTTTGGAGCGCAAATGCTCAAACGTTTTGCGCCAGTCATTCGGGCTATATCCGAGCCGGTACTTACCCCAGCTTCCAGGTTTCAGTCCTCGTCCCTCGAGGTAGCGCCGGGCTTCGGCGCCTTCGGCCGATCGCAAACGTTCTTCGTAGAAGGCAGCTGCCGCTTCACTCGCCCCAATCAATCGGAGCCGGCGATCATATTGTTCCTGACTTTCCGGCGTCGCTTTCGGAAGCGCCATGCCGGCTTCATCCGCGAGCTTTTCCACCGCCTCCATAAAAGACAGGCGTTCTGTTTCCATCACGAAGGAAATCACATCACCACCGATGCCCGAGGAAAAGCACTTGAAGATCTTCTTCTGGTCGTTGACGTAAAAGCTCGGCGTCTTCTCATTCGTGAAGGGGGACAGACCGACCCATTCCTTGCCCTGCTTTTTCAGCTTCACCTTGCGCCCGATCACTTCGGACGGGCGAATGCGGGCCTTAAGTTCGTCAACAAAGCCATCTGGAATGCGAATGGGGACGTTCATCTGATTCATATAGCCTGTCCGAAGCGCTGCGCGAAGCGAACGCGTTAAGAATTCGCACCCACTCAAACCTCACATGACACAGTTTTCATCTCAAACCAGCGCTTGGGTCACCCAAAAATACCACAAAAACCGACCTGTTCGATCAAATTTCAAAGATCTCGGAAACCGTATTCTAGCTTGCTGGCGCTAGGATTGGTCCCGGTGGACATGCATGTGAAACAGAAGACCGAAATAAGATCCGTGCCCAGCGAGCGCGAATTTGCGTCAAACCTGATTATGGTCGGCGCCGTCATGCTCGTGATCGCGACCGGAATTGCCGTAGCCGCAACCTGGTTTACGACACGCGATTATGCGCCGAACATTCACCAGCAGGCGCTGCGGACGGCCGCTCTTCTTCCAATGGTCATTGTACCGCTCTGTACGTCTATTGTCGGCTATCAAGGCATCATGAACCATCGCCGCATGCTGAAGATCTTCCACCTCGCCCATACCGACGAGATGACCGGTCTCGCCAATCGCCGCGCATTCATGCAGGAAGCCCGGTACCGGTTTGATGCCGTCGACCTAGAATATCACGGACTGGCCTTCTTCATCATCGACCTTGATCACTTCAAGAAGGTCAATGACGCATATGGGCATGAAGCCGGTGACGAGGTTCTGATCCACGCCTCACAGCAAATCGTGCAAGCGCTGCCTCGCGATGCCATGGTGGCTCGGCTTGGTGGTGAGGAATTCGCGGTCCTGTTGCCCTATTCGGATATTGAGCAGATCTATCAATATGCCGAGACGATACGCCACCGGGTCGCTTCGAAGCCATGCATCTATCGCGAGCACAGCATCCAGGTATCAGCCAGTGTCGGCGTCGGTATCGCGCATGCACGAGATACAGTGCGGTCGGTCATGACACGGGCCGATGATGCGCTCTATGACGCCAAGGATGAAGGTCGCAACCGATTCGTGATTGCCGCCTAAGGCGCTTCAGCAGCGCTCACATCTCCCTCGACAGATCCCGTCTCTTCGCGGGCAAACCAGGCAGTGAGCGCCTTGTACATGTCAAAGGTCTGATCATCATGCTCGCGGACATAGCCCTCCGGCCAGGCGCTGGCCCGGGCAACCACAATATCGTTCTCGCGATCAATATAGAGCGTCTGACCATTCGCGCCTGAGGCCGTGAATGTACCATCCGCATAAGTCCACCAATGCCAGGCATAACCTCGATTTGGATTCGGATGCACTTCACCCGGCTTGATATGCGGTTCGTCGGAGACGGTCGCCCGATCGACCCAGTCGACCGGTAAAATCTGTACGCCATCCCACTTGCCGCCCTGCTCGATGAACAAGCCAAACCTCGCCCAGTCGCGCAGCGTTGCGTTGAACAAGGCCCCGCCAATCTCGGCACCTTCGACTCCAGGCGCATCAAGGATCCAGTCCGCGTCATGCTCCATGCCAAGCGGGCGCCATAAGGTCTGCTCAAGATAATCAGCGGCCCTCATCCCGGTGACGCGCCGTATCAGTTCCAGCAGAACCTGGCTCTCTGCTGTGTTGTAGTTGAATTTGGTTCCGGGCTCATGCTCACGCTTGAAGCTGATGGCAATGTCAAAAGCTGGCTTTTGCCCCGTGACGACGCTTTTGGTCATGAACTCGACCGTGTCATCCATCTTTCCTTCCCAGAGGCGCGGATCGTAGCGCACTCCGGACGACATTTGCAGAGCCTGTTTGACGGTTACGCCGTCATAGGCAGTGCCCACCACTTCCGGAAGATATTTCGATAAAGGGTCGTCGA
>JANSXJ010000555.1 GCA_024743015.1 Hyphomonas sp.
AAGATGCCCTCGATCAGCTTGCCGCCCTTGGTCAGGCGGAAGATCTTCGGCAGCGGCCAGGCCGGCGTGTAGGCTTCGAGGCGTTCGACGGCACGCGGCGAAAGGATGATGACGCCATGGCCGCCCTCGCCGCCCAGCACTTTCTGCCAGGAGAAAGTGGTGACATCGAGCTTGGCGAAATCAAGCCGCTGGGCGAAAGCGGCCGACGTGGCGTCGCAGATCGTCAGGCCTTGCCGGTCGGCCGGGATGAAGTCGCCGTCCGGCACGCGCACGCCCGATGTCGTGCCGTTCCAGGTGAAGACGACATCGCGGTCGAAATCGATCTGAGACAAGTCCGGCAGTTCGCCATAATCGGCCGAGATCGTGCGCGCATCGTCCAGCCTGAGCTGCTTGACGACATCGGTCACCCAGCCCGAGCCGAAACTCTCCCAGGCAACCATGTCGACGCCGCGCGCGCCGAGCAGCGACCACATGGCCATCTCGACGGCTCCGGTGTCGGACGCCGGCACGATGCCGATGCGGTAATCGTCCGGAACGCGCAGCAACTCGCGCGTCAGCTCGATCGCCAGCTGGAGCCGGGCCTTGCCGATCCTGGATCTGTGGGAACGGCCAAGCGGAGCCGTTTCGAGCCGGTCGGCAGACCAGTTCGGACGCTTCGCGCAGGGGCCGGATGAAAAACGGATATTGGCCGGACGAATGTCCGGCTTGACGGGGTCAGCTGTCATGTCTCTACCCTTTCAGATAGCTGCCTCCCGTTGGGGGGAGGTGTCCCGCCGCCGCGCATACCGGAACCCTTGCATTCCTTCAAGTCTGATGGTCTCTTACCGTGCAAGTTTTGCAGGTTTGGGACGAACGGTGCATGAACATGTCGGGAAAAGTGGCACAGAACTGACACAGCAGGTTGCATGGATGTTCCATCATCCGACCGGGTGAACCTGCCAAGGCCACCGGTCAACCCTTCGGCCAGCACTGCGCGGTGATTCGGCCCAGATCGGCGCGCTTCTCGACCTCGCGCTTGGCCTCTTCCTTGCTCGCCTTCAAACCCCAAGCACGATCGCCGCAATAACTGGTCCAGACCCAGCCGGTCGGCCCGCGGTGCACGCGCCCCATCTTCAGGCGGCACTGCCAGAACAGCCCGTCATCGGGATCGCGGTGCCGGGGGTGCCGATACCAGCCCCGGCGCTCCAGTTTTCGGGTGCGCTGCGGCATGGCATCCATCCCTGTTCAACAACGGAACATGAAAGAAACAAAATCGTACTTGGCAATCAAAAAGGGGCCGCAAAGGCTTCGGCATCGACGCAATCCAAACTACTGCTCCGTCTCGCCTTCCTGCATGAGTTCGCGCACGCTGAAAGACGCTGGCAGCAAGTCGCATTCGGGGAACGGAAACGTCTCGACCAGCTCGACCGCGATGTCAGTCGGACCAACTGGCCGCACTGCATTTGCAAACAAGGGCGTGAACACCGTCCTCAGATGCGGCGGATCACCACGTACGATTGCCACAAACCTGTCATACTGATCGCAACTGTTGAACTCTGCTCGATACCGGAAAGGCATTACGACCCCGACGGTTTGTCCGACAGGAGATACCTCTTTGACGACAGTTGGCCGGGACGCATTACTCAAAATTGCCCTGTAGAACAATGGGCTATCTTCCCTCAAGTCACTGAACACACGAGTGAATATTGATTGATGATCCCACTCAATTCCGGATAGCACCAGATCACCAACCCGATCATCGATAGAATACATTGACATGTTACCAATAAAAAC
>JANSXJ010000405.1 GCA_024743015.1 Hyphomonas sp.
AAATTAAGTTCGTGAGTCGTGGGGACGCAACGCGGACCTAAGAGGAGGCCAGGCCGGAATTTCCGGTCTGGCCTTTTCTTTATTCGTCGAGGCTAGGGAACCAGCGCCGAATTAGCGCTCGTCTTCCTCGTCATCTTCCTCGTCGAGCCGGAACAAGCGAGGATCGATCCGGACATTGGTCTCGACATCCACGAGGTCAACAACAGTCGTCTGCAAGTTGCCATCGATCGCGAGCCAGCCGAGCAGATCGAAATTCTGCGCGTCAAATACCATTGTCAGCGTGCCTTCCAGCTCGCCGGACGAGTCGCTGACCCGCACACCAACCCGGTCCTCATTTCGCATGACGCTCAGAACATCCACGTCGCGATCAAAACCAAGGTCCGTCGACAGGATCAGGCCAAGCGGAGTGGATCCGATCGGAACCCGGTCGACTGTTTCAAGCTCGCTATCTTCCATAGCGACAGTTGTTCCATTCGATACAATCAAGATCGGGGTAGGATCATCATAATCAAACCGCATCCGTCCCGGCCGGTTGAGCGCGAAGGTCCCGGTAGAGACGCTGCCATCGGCATTGGTCTGAATGAAGTTTCCTTTTGCCGTCGTGGCAGACGAAAGCGCAGCGCTCATTTGACTGAGAATGACTGGCCATTCGGCCTGGTCTACCTGTCCGGACTGTACTTGTGTTTCGGGTTCAGTCTCGGTCGCCGCAGGTTGCGGATCGGATGCATCAGTGTCAGTCGAACTGACCTCCTGATCCACCTCAATCGGGTCCTGCGCCGGCTCGATAGCAGAATCAGTCTGTTGGGCTTCGGCGACAATCACAGCCGAGGGATCCGGTTCTGCGATGATCTCTGCAGTGGGTGTGCCAGCATTGTCTGCAACCGGGACCGCTATTGCGGGCTGTGCTTCATCCATGACCGCTTGCAGGCTGAGCTGCAATTGAGGACCGATCGCTAGGGCTAGTGCGATTGTGGAAACAGCGGCAGAAAACATTGGGACACTCCTGTTTGAGCGTCAGACATAAGCGGTCTTCCGCAACAAAAACAGGGCTGAATCAGGGCATTTTAGCCCGGTTTCGTTGCCCTGTGTTCAGTTGTATTCCCTTCATCTGATGGCGCTCAGTCTGCGTGCACCCGCTCAACTTCTGTCACGACATAGGTGAGCGGATCTTCGCCGTGTGACGCAATGGTGACATACTCGCCCGGTCTGAACACGTGATCCCCCAGGCGATAGCCGCCTTCATCCGGGCCCTCCTCGTCTTCATCATAGTGGAACCGCCACTGGTTTCCGCGATGAGTCAGCAACCCGTCAGCTTTCTCGGCTGGGTCCGGATGGAACCGGTCCACCGTGCATTTCGAGCGCAACGCCCGCCACAGTTCAACGTCGATCTTGCCGCCGGCGTCCAGCGGTGCCACGAGCACGTAGCCTTGTTTGTCGTCTCCGTCAGGGATTCCCGGGTTACGCGCCAGTCTCAAAACAATTCTCTTCAAAGGCATAGATGTCACTCCCTTCTAGTGCGCCAAAGCCAAGGCGGGGCCGTCGTCCGATCCCATCACTGCGCGACTGGTGCCGCCAAACAGCATCTGACCGATCCGGCTATGCCCATATGCCCCCATGACGATAAGACCAGCCTTGTGCGCAGAGGCGATATCGAGGAGTCCCTTGGAGATCTTGCCGTCGAACGTCTCAATTTTGGTGGTCACACGTTGTTCGTGCAGCCATTCAGCAAGGGCCTCCGGTGATGTAACTTCCGGCGTGCCGCCAAACTCTCCTGACTTTTCCGGATTGTGTGCGATCACGGCGTGTTCCAGCGATTGCAGAAGCGGCAGATGCGCCCTCACTGCGCGCATTGCGCGCGGACTGGCATCCCAGGCAATTACCGCCGGACCTTCGAGTTTACCGGAAGATGCAGCCAGGATCGCTGGCAACCGCTCCTCCATCAAAGCGTATTCAAACACGGGGTTCAGCGCGTGTCCCGACCGCGCCGCCTCCCGCGGGAAAACGGTCGCGTCGCTCAATATGGCATGATTGGCGACCAGGGATTGAACATGCCCCGTCTCGTGCTTGAGCGCGGCCTGCAACCAGCTACCAGCATTTGAAACATTCGACTCGAACTCCTCATCAAACGCTTCGCGGACTTTTTTCTGAGCGTCCGCGACGGCACTTACGCCTGACGCTCCCGCCATGACGGCTTCTGCCGAGACGAAATACATGGCCGTATTGGCCGGATCGGGCATGGCGAGCAATCCGTCGACACTCGTGCCGAGTTTCTTCGCCAGCGTAATTGAGGTTTGTAGCTGAGGGCCACTGCGATCAGCGTCGCCGCCCAGAACGCATAAAACTGCCATAGTTTCGCTCCTTTTCCTGTCTTGAGTCAGGTAGGAACACGCCGGAACAGGCGAAATAAGGGGAAATACTTGCTTCTGCCGACGGATCGGCTGATCCATAACGTTTCCAATTATTCACTTGGAAATTGTGAGTCGTAGTGGCGTGTTCAAATAGAAGCTGGGAGACCAAATCATGAAAACCACACTTACACTACTGGCGGCAGCGGCGTTGATAGCCGGTTGTCAGAACGTATCAAACCGCACGCTTGGCACAACCGCGGGCGGTGCCATTATCGGTGCGGGCGTCGGCATGATGGCCGGTGGTGACGATAAACGAAATGCCGCCATTGGCGCTGTCGTCGGCGGCCTCGCAGGTGCTGCTGTGGGCGTCTATATGGACAAGCAGGAAGAAAAACTGCGCCAGCAAACCGCAGGCACCGGGATCGGTGTAGAGCGCGTCGGGGATCAGATCGCCCTATCCATGCCGTCCGGACTGACCTTCGATGTCAACAGCTCCACCATTAAAGGTGACTTCTATGGCCCTTTGAATGATGTCAGCGCGACGCTTCAGGAGTATCCGAAGACTGCCGTGGACGTCGTCGGTCATGCGAGTTCGGATGGTGATGATGCCTATAACCAGCAGCTCTCCGAGCGCCGGGCATCATCGGTCCAGACCTATCTCGCAAATAGCGGCGTCCAGTCGGTGCGCCTTAACGCCATCGGCATGGGCGAAACACAGCCGATTGCGGACAATTCCACTCAGGCTGGTCGCGCGGCGAACAGACGCGTAGAGATTCTTCTCACGCCAATCGTCGAAGACGGCGCCTGATAAAAAAGGCCGGAGTAGAACACTCCGGCCTTCTTTCTTGTTTCTATGCAAGTCGCAGCGTTTACGCCGCGGCTTTTGCTTTGACGCCGCCTGGAGGGAAGCGAGAATAGAACGTCTCGCCATTTGCCGCCATGTCGCGCAGGAGCTGCGGGACTTTGAACCGGTCGCCATACTTCTCAGCCAACGCATCGGCTTCGGCAACAAATTCCGGAATGCCCCAGATCAGATCCATGTAAGA
>JANSXJ010000216.1 GCA_024743015.1 Hyphomonas sp.
ATCGACATGTATGTCGGCTCCGGCGGGGCACCGGAAGGCGTTCTGGCCGCAGCGGCATTGAAGTGCGTAGGTGGCCAGATGCAAGGCCGGCTGATCTTTCGCAATGACGATGAGCGTCGCCGCGCCGACCGGACAGGCATCACCGATTATGACAAGAAGTACAGTCTGCACGAGCTTGCCTCCGGCGAGACTGTGTTCTGCGCGACGGGCGTCACCAAAGGCGGTCTGGTCGATGGTGTGGTGCGCAACGGATCACATATCGAGACGGACACGCTGGTCATGAGCAGCGCGGATGGGATGGTTCGAAAAATCAAGAGCTGGCACCGGGTCTAGCCCACGCGCGTCGTGCTCCGCCGGCTACCAGCAATGGGGTCTGCCGATTCGGCTTTGTCCACGGGCCGACTCCCGACAGTTTCCCCGACATGGTCGCTTCGTCCCTTTCCGTTTCCCAATCATATGGTGGTCGCTTCTGGACGCTCCGCCAGCCGGACGAGGCGACCGTCCGCGCGTTGCTGCCGCAACTGGACGGAAATGACCTGCTTGCCCGGTTGCTGGAGCCCCGGAATGTGGCGCCAACAGATGTGGAGACGTTTCTGAACCCAACTCTGCGGGCGCTGTTTCCGGATCCAGCAAGCTTTCAGGACATGATGAAAGCCGCCGAACTGACACTGGATGCTATTCTGGATGGTCGGAGCGTCACGGTATTTGCCGATTATGATGTTGATGGTGGCACGAGCTCGGCGATTCTCGCCCGATACTTCCGGGCGTGGGGACAAGAGATCGGTCTGTACGTCCCGGATCGTCTGACGGAGGGATATGGGCCTAGCCCCGAAGCCTTCCGCCATTTGAAAGAGCAGGGCGCCGATCTGGTCATTACTGTGGATTGCGGAGCTGCCGCCACGGACGCGTTGGCCGAAGCTGTTGCGATTGGTCTTCCCGTGATTGTCATTGACCATCACCTGATGGGCGCCGAGCCGCCGGAATGCGCCGCGCTGGTCAATCCGAACCGCGCTGATGATACCAGTGGGCAAGGCCATCTTGCGGCGGCTGGCGTGGTCTACGTTTTCGCGGCGGCCCTTAACAAGCTGGCCCGGGAGCGAGGTATTGCTCCGCCGGGCGGATTGCCAGACATCCTGAACTGGCTCGATCTCTGCGCGCTCGGAACCTTGTGCGATATGTCGCCTTTGCGCGGGGCGAACCGAGCCTTCGTGACGCAAGGGCTCAAGATCCTTGAGCATGGCCAGAATCCTGGGCTTAGGGCGCTTGCAGATATTGCCGGGATCGGGGCGATAGAGAGCGTGTATCATGCAACATTTGTACTGGGACCGCGATTGAATGCAGGCGGGCGGGTTGGTGATCCGTGGCTTGCAGCCAAGTTGCTGGCGACCGATGACCGGGCCGAGGCAATCGCGCTGGCCGAGCGCCTGCACGCGCACAATGACGAACGAAAAGCGGTCGAGGCGGCCATCCTCGAACAGGCGAGCGTGGAAGCCCAGAAGCAAATCGATGCCGATCCTGAGACGGGCATTCTCATCGCCGCGGGCGAAGGCTGGCATCCCGGTGTTATCGGCATCGTCGCGGGGCGACTGAAGGACCGGTTTCATTTGCCAAGCATTGTCATTGGCTGGGGGCAGGGATTGGGGCCGGTCGCCAAGGGCTCGGCGAGATCCGTGCGCGGGGTGAATATTGGCGATGCCATCTCAGCGGCTGCGAAAGAGGGGGTTATCCTCTCGGGGGGTGGTCACGCCATGGCAGGCGGCTTGAGTCTAAACCCGGACCAGCTGCCAGCGCTGAAGTCATGGATGCAGGCTCATATGTCGGAGTTCAAAGAAGAGCGCGCTGCCGCGAAAGAACTCACCATCGACGCGCTCCTGGCGCCTGCGCAGGTAACCCCCGAAACGTTTGACCTCGTTCAAACCATTGGGCCCTTCGGACAGGGGGCGCCTGAGCCGATCTTTGGACTTCGTGATGTCGAGATTACCTATACCCGCCCAATTGGGGAGAACCATTTGAAGCTCACCGTAGAGGATGCAGGCGCGCGGGTTGAGGCATTGGCCTGGCGCTGTATTGGCACGCCGCTCGGCGATGCGCTTCTGCAACGCGGCCGCGTCCATTTGGCGGGCCGCCTCAAAGACAATGTATGGAATGGCCGCCGCACCGCGCAATTTGAAGTCATCGACGCGGCGGCGTCCGGTTAAGGCAGCGCTTTTAGTAAGCCCAACGACCCTGCGGCGATCGGAACCAGGTTCGGGTTTTCGCTTAGACTGGCGTTGATATAAAGCGATTGCGCGAACGCTTTGAGATTGTGCAACCGTATTAGCGCGGCTTCGGAACTGAATGCGTCTCCCCAATTGTCCAATGGCGCCGGATCGACAAGGCTTTCAAACCAGGTGCGCCAGTCTTCGCCGGCGATCTCTCCACGTGAGGCCATGAACAGGATTGGACGCGCCAGACGCTCTGGTTCGCCATGGGTGAAAGCGTGGTCACTCGGCGGCATGAATTGCGCGGTGACGGCGCTGCGGAGTTCGAGCAGGGAGTCTATGCGCACATTGGGGTTGAGCGAGAGTTGCATCGCAAAGTCGGCACCATGTGCCACGCCGTGACGCCAGCCTTCCGTGTTTGAAAATGCGCGATAATCGTCGACCCCTGCAAGATAAGTTGCGGCAGCGGTGACGAGCGCCGCGCGTTCACCCTCATCCAGAAAGCTTTCGACGCGGTCCGTGCGCGCAAGCTCGGCTAGACCCAATGCTGCGAATGGGGCGTGAAAACCCTGCGGATCATCTGCTTGCAGTGTTTCCGTCAGTGAATTGATGAGCGCGCGGCGTGTCTCTGCTGATACAGCACCACTTCGCAGCACTGATGTGAGGCCTTCATATCCGATCTTATCTCGCAGAAACGGTTCGGCTTCACCGAGGCAGGCGGCGAGGTCCGTTGCCGTCATATTCGGGTTTTCAGTTTCGAACCCGGCCTCGCGCCAGTCCGCCAGCCCCGATCGGTCCGCTTCCGCGAACGGACACTCGGTGGACGTAGAGGATAATGGGGCAACATGTGAACAAGCGGTGGCCAAACACAGCATTGCAGGAACCAGGAGAGATTTCATCATCCTCCTGGTTCCCACTAAACTGTAAAACTGTCCACGGGGGACTGAGCGCTAGCCGATCACAGCCACAGTGGCCTCCGATTGGAAGCCATTGAAATTCGTCGCCAGAGCCTGGCCATAGGCGCCGAGATGGCAGATTTCGATCCAGTCGCCTTCGCGCGTATCTGCTGGAAGCTGAAATGGCCCCGCCATCTTATCCAGACTGTCGCAGGTTGGACCGAAGAATCGGAAACCTTCATTTTGCTCCGAAACCTCGCCGGGCCGGTGTAGTTTTACAGGGTACTTCCAGCCGCATTGCGCTGCATCGAACAATGAACCGTAAGAGCCTTCATTCAGATACAGATCTTGGCCTTTGCGGAGCTCCACGCGTGCCAGAGTCGAACCGCCTTCTCCGCATAATGCGCGTCCCGGCTCGCCGATGATTTCAAGATTCTCAAACCCAAACATCTTCAGGCCCTTTTGAATGCGATTGAAATAAGCCTGCATGGGCGGAGGGGTGAGGCCCGGATACGCCACTGGGAAGCCGCCGCCGCAGTCGAGACTGTTAATCTGAATGTCTGCGGTTTCGAGCAAGCCGTGAACGTAGGACAAGGCGCGGATATAGTCAGCCGGGTCCATGCATTGGCTGCCGACATGGAAGCAAACACCAAGCTTTGCAGCAACAGGCCGCGCGGCGCGCAGCAGGTCAACTGCGTCTCTATAGGTCGCGCCGTACTTGCCTTCGAGCGGCATGCTGGCTGAGCCACCGACCGGGAGGGCGAGGCGCAGGTGGAGGTGCAGGTCAGCTGCGTCATTGGTCTCCACCAGAATCTTGCCGAGTTCGGCCGCGCAGTCGAAGGCAAAATGGCGAACGCCCGCCTCATAGGCGTGACGGATCGTGCGCCGGGACTTGACCGGGTGCATCAGATAAAGCTCAGCGTCCGGGCAGGCTGCGCGCACCTGATCGATCTCGCGGATGGAGGCGACGTCGAAGCCGCGCATGCCCGTCGCCCAGAGCGTTTTCAGGACGGCTGGGTGCGGGTTGGCTTTGACGGCGTAAATGGACTTACCGGGAAAGCCGCTGAGAAACATACGTGCGGCAGCCTCGATACGTTTCGGATAAAGTACATAGATCGCGTCATCGCCGTCATAGGACCGGATCGCATCTTCAACCGAGTTGAAGGCAGGCAATCCGAACGGGCGGTCATAATCAGGAAGAAGGGCAGGTTGCGCAAGGCGCGATGGGGTGGGATTGAACATGGTTTAAGGGTCCGAACTGCGAACGTTGGAACGTTCGAAAGGGTCAGGGTCAGATAACGCCTTGATTGGCGTATCCGGCTCAGTCGGAATTGGCGGGCAAGTGGCCCGCTATGCCCTTATAAGTTCAGCCACGGCCGCCATATAATCGGCGTCCTTGGCAAAGGTCCTGTGCACAGTGGTCGTGTCAAACGCAACGTCTATGCGTTTGATGGGACGGATCGGGATAGGTGGGCGCGCGCCTTTCAGGGGATGAGTCATCCAAGTATCCTCGCAAAGCAAGATCGGCCTGTTGCCGATATTGAAAGTGAAGACAGTTGGGCTCCCCCGTACTGACAACTGGTACGCAGTTCGTCGTGGTTCGCTTACTTGTCAGCGGCGCTCATATGATTTCCACAGCGTGGGGTCAAGGAAAATTCTGAGCCCACGCTGCGGAGAGTACTCAATCTAACGAGACCACCAGCCGCGTTTTTTCTTCTTCGGCTTGGTTGTTGTTTCCAGAACGGGTTCGGTAGTTTTCCGCTCAGCGGTCTTAACAACTAAGGCTGGTTCTGGTTCGGGCGAAGGTTCAGGAGCCGTTTCGGGCTCAGACGCTTGCTCAGCATCGGCCACTGCTTCGGGGGTCGGTTCCGGATCCACAGTCGGCTCTGGTTCTGGATCGAGGGCTTTGATCGGCTCAGATTCGGTCGGTGCATCGTTTGTCTCAGGCGAATCCACGTCATCTTCGACGGCAGAAGGGGCGTCTGCTTCCGCAGTTTGCGCCGATTCCGCCTTTTCCGATGCTTCTGGCGTGCTCTCGCTTTCTTCTCCACGGCGTTTGCGTCGACGTCGTCGTCGGCGTTTCTTGCCTTCTTTTGGCTCTTCGTCAGACGCAGAGTCCTGCGTAGAAGCGTCTTTGGATTCGCTTTCGTTTCCGCGAGCCCGAGCTGCTTCCGGCATCGCGACTGGCTTGGCGCCGAGTCCGCCCTCGCTGGCTTCTGGCAGCTCATCCGGCTCATCGCCCAAGAGGTTGGAGATGGACATGGCTAGTCCGTCCAGCAGCGCGCCGCCATCTGCCGGCGGGGCACCTGGATCAAGCGCTTCGCCATCCTTGCGGCGTCGTCGGCCTCCGCGACGGCCGCGGCGTCGGCGCTTTTTATTCCGATCGCTTGAGTCCTCACCGTCATCCTCGGAGGAGACGGCTTCGACGTCATCCTCGTCCTCATCTTCTTCGGCGTCTGGCAGCAGGTGATCGTCTTCATCACCTTCAAGGAATTCATCGCGGTTGAACTTTTTGCGTCTTCGACGGTTGCTCGAGGCTTTGTCAGCGTCGAGCTCGAAATCGCCAGGGATCATCGCGCCGGACGACTTAATCGCAATGGTGAAGCCGGCCTCTTCCTCAATTGCGGAGATTGAATCTCGCTTCGAGTTGAGCAGATAGAGCGCGACATCGGTCGGTGCGGTAACCGTCATGCCGCGCAGACCGCCACCCGCTGCGCGCGCTTCGATGGCGCGGAGCAATTGTAGTGCTGCTGACGAAGTTGATCGGCGGCGACCGGTGCCATCGCACGACTCACACTTCGCCGATGTCGCCTGCAGCACACCTGCACGGCGGCGTTGCCGCGAAATTTCCATGAGGCCGAATTGCGAGATGCGGTTGTTCTGGACGCGGGCGCGATCGAGTTTCAGCGCCTCTTTCATTTTCTTCTCAACCGCACGGTTGTTCTTGTTCTCGTCCATATCGATGAAGTCGATCACGACGAGGCCTGCCAGGTCGCGCAGACGCATCTGTCGGCAGGCTTCTTCGGCCGCTTCGAGATTGGTGTGCAGCGCGGTTTGTTCGATATTGCGCTCACGAGTCGATTTGCCCGAGTTTACATCGATGGCGACGAGCGCTTCAGTCTGGTTGATCACCAGGTATCCGCCAGATTTCATCTGGACGACAGGAGAGAAGATCGAATCGAGCTGGTCTTCCACGCCTTCCTTAACGAAAAGCGGGGCCTGCGCCGTCCAGCGTTTC
>JANSXJ010000005.1 GCA_024743015.1 Hyphomonas sp.
ACAAGTCGTAGCGATTGGTCATCCCGCCAAAACCGCTCGGCACAGAAAACATGTCGCCGCCTTCGGCCTGATAGCGCAGATCGTTGCCCGCACAGAAAGCGCGATCGCCAGCACCGGTAATGATTGCGACCCAGAGATCCTTGTCTGCGGCGAACTTGTCCAGAACCTCACCCATGTCTCGACTGGCTGGGGGATGCACCGCATTCATCTTTTCCGGTCGGTTGATCTCGACAATCAGGACATTGCCTTCGACCTTGGTGTTCACAAATTCGCTCTCAATCATTGGGACCTCCCGGACAGTTGGATTTCACGCTAGGCTATGGTCTGACAGATCCGAATCAAGGATGACGTGGCGACATGGCCTCAAATGACGCGCTAGATCTCTCGCAAATCGACCCGCCGGTGTGGCGGATCAAAGTCGCCGACGTGGTTTATGGCCCTTATACGCTGGGGCAGATGCGCAGCTTTATCGAGGAAGGCCGGGTCACTGCAGGATCCAGCGTTGCGCGCGGCGATGGCGGCGCATTCGTGACCGCCGGTGCCTATATGGATCTTGCGTCTGAGTTCCCGCATGCAACACCACCAGCGAAAGACGAGAAACCCGCGCCGTCGAATTTTGTCGTCACGGTCAAGACCGATGGAGATGGCCGCCGCGCCGTGATCTCAGTCCTCAACCAGACCGGACGTTTTTCCGAACTGATGGCGGGTACGTTCATACTCCACGCGGAAATCACCGCTTATGATCTGCGCTCGCAGCTCTCCACCGTGCTGGCAGAACGCGGCAAGTTCGTGATCGTCAACGCAGATACCGGGCAGCTTGCGTGGATGGGCCTCGGGTCAGACGCAGACGAGCACGCGCGCGCCGTCTGGAAACGCGGGGACTAGGCCGCGATTTCAGGTGCTTCCTGCGGCAAGGGTGCGATCCCCCGTATCGTGTCGGCAATCTTCTCTGCGATCATGATGGTCGGGGCATTGGTATTGCCGCCAATCAGGGTTGGCATCACGGACGCGTCGACGACGCGCAAGCCATCGACGCCGCGCACTTTAAGGTCGCCGTCGAGCGGGGCCTCGTCATGGATGCCCATCGCTACTGTTCCCACCGGATGATAGATCGTCTCGCCATAGGTTCTGATGAAGGCATCAATCTCCTCATCGGACTGGACGCTTGCACCGGGCAGAGCCTCGGCGCCGCGGATTGGAGACAGCGCGTTCTGGCCCGCGATCTCGCGCATCATCTTGACCGACTCCCGCATGGTGACGCGGTCGGTCTCGGCGGCCAGGTAATTTGGATCGATCGCAGGATGCTCGAATGGATCATTGGACTGGATCATCACCGTCCCGCGACTATCTGGGCGCAACTGGCAGGAGTGGATGGTGAACCCGTCTTTCTTATAGTCGTAATTGCCGTGGTCACGCATCATCGCATTGACGAGGTGTAGCTGAATATCCGGGCGGTCCAATCCTTCGCGCGTTTTCAGGAACGCACCGGCCTGCAGGAAATTGTCTGCGCCTGGACCCGATTTGCTCATCAGGTATTTGATTCCGACGGCAAGCTTCTTGAACCCGGCCTGCTTGGAATAGGCAGACGCCTTCTGCGTCATCTCATGGATGACTGTGACGTCGAGATGGTCCTGTAGATTGGCCCCAACATTTGGCGAATCGACGACGCAGGTCACACCATGCTCGCGAATCTCGTCGGCGGGACCAATGCCCGACAATTGCAGGATCTGCGGCGACTGCACCGCGCCTGCACAGACGATCACTTCGCGATCAGCGATGATCGTCTCGGCTTCTGCGCCTTTTTTGGCGACAATCTCGACGCCATGCGTCTTGCCGCCGCGAAACACGACGCGCGACACCAGGGCCGTCGACATGACCGTCAGGTTCTCACGCTCTTTCACAATGGGACGAAGATAGGCAAAGGACGCGCTCCAGCGTTCGCCGTCGTGAATCGTGCGCTGATACGGGCCGAACCCTTCCTGCTGTGATCCATTGAAGTCCTTGGTGACCGGATACCCTGCTTCGCGGCCGGCATTGACGAACATGTCGTATACCGAATCCTGAAGCGGACTCTCGGTCACGCGCAACGGGCCGTCGCCGCCATGAAAGGGATCTGCGCCGCCCTCATAGGCCTCTGACTTGCGGAAATAAGGCAGCACGTCGGAGAATCCCCAACCGGTGAGACCGGTCTGACGCCATTGGTCATAATCGCGCGCATGTCCACGAATGTAGATCATGCCATTGATCGAGGACGATCCGCCCCAGCCGCGTCCGCGCGGCCACCAAAGTTTGCGATCTTCCATATGTTTTTGGGGTGTGGTCCAGAACCCCCAGTTTTGCGGGTTTTCGTCCTTGATCAGTCCACCCACACCGGCTGGCATTGGGATGAGCAGGGAATTGTATTTTTTGCCCGCTTCGATCAGGCAGACAGAAACGTCCGGATCCTCGCTGAGCCGGTTGGCCATCACACAACCTGCACTTCCAGCCCCTACAATGATGTAATCAAAGCCCTTTTTCTGGCTCATTTCTACTGCCCCGATGCTTTCCTCTGCCTCGCAATTCCTGCGAGATTTACCGACAATCTCAACCATTTGTGAACCCGCGCCTCATATTGTCAATGCATACGGCAACGGGCGGTGCGCGGTATAGATCTCGGGAGACATCATGAGTGCAGCACTGCTAAAACCTCAAAGCCCAGCGTCGTCGATTCGGACCAAACCTGACCGTCGTCGCCACAAGCGCGTAGAACTCGCCCTCAATGGTCGATTTCTGCACGATGGCGCTGATCATACGTTCCTGACAGCAAATGTTTCCTGCGGCGGGGCGATCGTTCAGGCCCGCGCAATCCCGGAAGTTGGCGCTGCCATCGTCTGCTATTTTGATGACCTTGGCCGTGTTTCGGGGGAAGTCGTTCGCCATACGGAAGATGGTTTCGCGGTCACGTTCAAAGCGTCCGACCACAAGAAGGACAAGCTGTCAGATCGGCTGATCTGGTTGCTCAACCACAAGAAATACAACCTGTCGGACGAACGCTCAGCGCCGCGCAAGGCGGGCGGTGGCCCTGCACTGGTCACCCGCGCGAATGGCACCAAGCTGCAATGCCGCGTGATCGATATTTCACTGACTGGCGCTGCATTTGAGTTTGATGGTCCCGTGCCTGTGGTCGGCGAGCAGGTTCGCGTGGGCACGCTTCGCGGCGAAGTCGTGCGCGCTGTCAGCGGCGAATTCGCCATTCGCTTTCTGCACCAGAAGAAAGCCTGAGCCCGTCCTGCTCGCAAGGGTGTGACTTGATCTCACGGCGAACTGACTCCATTTAGACCCAAGATCCGAATGGAGGACTGGACCCGTGGAACATAATCCCGACATTGGCGCCCCGCCTCCGGTATGGACAAGATTGCGCTTTGAAGCCCGCGCCGCTGCGGCGGATGAGCCAACGATGGCCAGCTATATCGACGCGGCCATTCTCAGCCACGAGACAATTTGCCAGGCCCTCGCCTTTCACATCGCCGAAAAACTCGCTGGCCCTGAAATGGGTGCCCAGCAAGTGCGTCAGGTCTTCGCCAACGCCTATGACAGCAATCACCTTCTGGTCGAAGCGGCGGAAGCCGATATGCAGGCAACGCTGGATCGTGATCCGGCCTGTCGCTCCATGTTGCAGCCCTTCCTGTTTTTCAAAGGTTTCCTCGCCTTGCAGACCCACCGCGTCGCAAATCACTTGTGGAAACAAGGTCGCGAGACGCTGGCATTCCAATTCCAGTCGCGCGCCAGTGAGCTGTTTGCGGTGGACATCCACCCGGCAGCGACCATCGGCAAAGGCGTGATGCTCGATCATGCGACAGATATCACGATTGGTGAAACAGCAGTGGTCGGCGATGATTGCTCTCTGCTGCACGGGGTCACACTCGGCGGCACGGGCAAGGAAGTCGGTGATCGTCACCCGAAGATTGGCAATGGTGTATTGCTGTCTGTCGGCGCAAAGGTTCTTGGCAATATTCGCGTGGGCGACGAGGCAAAAATCGCCGCTGGGTCGGTCGTCCTGAAGGACGTCCCGGCTCAATGCACAGTCGCGGGTGTTCCGGCCAAGCAAGTCGGTGGACCATGTTGTGAGCCGGCGCGGAGCATGGATCAGGCCATCCCGGACGAATTCTCCAAATAATTAGAGCTTATTGCCCTTGATCCTGTTGCAGCGCGCATGCGCGAGTTGCAGGTTCGCGGCTGCGTCCGAACCGCCTTTTGAGCGCGGGATGATATGATCGAAAGTAGCGCGCTGCTTAGCCCAGACCCGCGCGTGCGGTGCCTCGAAACGATTGCGTAACATCGGTTTTTTGCAGAGCGCGCATAAGCCGGATTGAGCGGTCCAAAGCGTATGAAAGTCATCGCTTCCAGGTGTTAGATAAGGCTGGCTCACAGCCCTTCCGGCACATCCCACCCTCGCCGCGCGCAAGCCGCTAGCACGGTGTTGCGGAGCAGGCAGGCAATGGTCATCGGCCCGACCCCGCCCGGCACCGGCGTGATAGATCCTGCGACTTTGGCGCAGCTTTCGAAGTCGGCATCCCCGACCAGCTTTGTCTTACCCTCGCCTTTCTCGGGCGCCGGGACGCGGTTGATCCCAACATCGATGACGCAGGCGCCCGGCTTCAGCCAGTCGCCTTTGACCATTTCCGGACGCCCGACTGCCGGAACCACAATATCCGCTTCCCGGCACAGTCCGGGGAGGTCCGCAGTCCGCGAGTGAGCGATGGAGATGGTGCAATTCTCCGCCAGGAACAGGAGCGCGGCGGGCTTACCAACCAGGATCGAGCGGCCGATCACGACCACATGCTTGCCGGACAGATCTTCCCCAAGTGCGCGTTTGGCGAGGATCACGCATCCCGTTGGTGTGCAGGGACGCATGCCCGCTTTGCCGAGACTGAGGCGTCCGGCGCTGGTTTCCGTCAAACCATCTACATCCTTATCGGGGTGAATCTTTTCGATTGCCGCCGCTTCGTTGAGGCCTTTCGGGAGCGGCAGCTGGAGAAGAATACCGTCGACATCGTCATTTTCGTTGAGGTCTGAAATCAGGTTCTCAACCTCATACTGCGTCGCGTCTTTGGGCAGCTGATGGTGCAGGGAGCGCATGCCACACGCTTCGGTTTGGCGGACCTTGTTGCGAACATAGACCTGGCTGGCCGCATCCTCACCGACCAGAACGACGGCGAGCGTTGGCTGCCCCGGCAGCGCCTCGACTGCTTTCGTGACCGTGTCGCGCACGTCAGCGGCGACGTCTTTTCCGGAAATGATCTCAGCTGCCATGATCCATCTCTCCCATGGTTGGCTCTCGCAATTCACGCGCAGAGCCGCTGCAATGTCCCGCCTTTAGAGTGAGACATCAGATTCGTCACCTGCAATGCAGCTAAAAACTAGGCTGGAAAGGCAAGAATGATGCGAGGGATGAGCCAGTCTCGCAGGAACGGGATCGCCAGCGCCACAACCAGGATCGACAGGTCCAGACCGCCAATTGGTGGAATGAACCTCCGGATCGGCTTCGCAACTGGTTCAATTACAGAGAAAAGAAAGCCGTATATCGATCGAACGGTCGGGTTGCGATTATCAACCACGCCACCGATCATCAGCCAGCCCAGAATAACGTATGCGAGCAAGGCGAAGAAGAAGATCGTGAGGACGGGCGAAATGAAATAGCTGTGCAGGGCCCAGAATAGGTCTCTCAAAGCTCAGACTCCGTAATTGTTTCGTGTCACCTAGGACGCTTCTCGCGGCCCCGCAAGAGAGCGCTTACTCGGTATTGCGAAAGCGCTTTGATTGTGCGCCGACCATGGCCCGCCCCAGAGGTTCGGGTAGAAGCTTGCTTAGCGTTGCCAACCCCTTGTTCACGGCGCCGGGCACGACGACGGGCTGGCCACGTTCGCAGGCGCGAATACCCGCCTCGACCACGGGCGCGGCTTCCATCCACATCCAGTCTGGCATTTCATTGGTTTTTTCACGAGTGCCATTCACATCGTGGAACTCTGACCAGGTGAATCCGGGGCAAAGCGCCGTGCAGTGGACGTTCTCGTATCCGGCGGCCTGCGCCTCTGCGTGAATGCTCTCGGAAAACTTGATCATGCCGGATTTGACGCTGGCATAGAGCGTGTGGCCATTGGAGCCTGGTGTGTAGCCCGCAAGCGAGGCACCATTGATGATCCGTCCGAATTTGCGCTCCGCCATGCCGCCGAGCACTTTATGGGTCAGCTCCACCGGCGCCGTGTAGAGAACCCGGAGAAACGCGGCCTGGTCTTTCCATTTCGTATTGAAGAACGTGCCAGGCAGGCCGTAACCCGCATTGTTCACGACCCCATCCACATGCCGTCCGGCTTCCTTGATCTCTTTCAGGATCGTGTCGACACTGTTGGCGCGCGCCAGATCCTGCGAGATCACCAGCGTGGAGACATGATACTTTTCTTCCAAATCCCGCGCCAGCTTTTCCAGGCGGTCTGCACGGCGCGCCGTAAGCGCCAGGTCCCAGCCGAGTTCAGCATATTGCTTGGCAAATTCCTCACCAATTCCGGCAGAAGCGCCGGTGATGAGCATCAATTTTCGGTCAGACATCTGTCTCTATCCTTGTTTGCGCCAAACCCTGACCTTGGTCAGGAAGGCAAGATTCAATCGTTCGGAGGTAAATCCGGCCGCTGCCATGTGCGGATCAAATTTCCATTTCAGATAGCCCTTATAGTAAGGCTCGTGGAACCCTTCCGGGAAGTATTCAAGAAACCCATCCAGTCCGGCATCATCTCCGAATTGCAGACTGTCCGCGATGATGAAACTGCCGCCAGGTTTGAGGACGCGCGCGGCCTCTGCAATCACTTTCGGACGAACTCGCGGGGGTAATTCGTGAAACAAGTAGATCGAAATAAGATGATCGAAGCGCGCATCTTCAAAAGGCAGCTGTTCGGCCAGTCCCTCGACAACCTCCACCTGTGGCCAGCGCCTGACCGCAGCGCGCGCAGCCCCCGCATAGGGCGGCGACAAATCGAGGCCCGTGAGGTTCAGGCGCGGCATCGTGCGCAGCGTCTGCGCCATGAAACGCCCGGTTCCGCACGCAAGGTCGAGCACATGTGTCTCACGCTGATCACCCCGTCTTACCTCTCGAACCAGCTCCGCAAGCGCAGCGCGGCGCATGGCATCTGCCGCGCCGGTAAACAGCGCTTCGACCTGATGATCGTAAATCTCCGCACTGCCCTCGCTCAGCCAGCCGTCTGTCTGGTAGTGGAAGTTCTGGCGGTAATAAGTCGGAAAGCGTTTTGGATCAGCGGCTTCGTGCGTTCGAACCTCGGTCCCGTTCCGGTCGAGGCGGCGACGATCAACGTCTGAGACATCGCTCAGAAACGCCTGCGCCCGGCGGATGGATTTCGGCAAGTCGCGCAGCCGCATGTCCGTGACAACCGGATCAGGATAAAGCCCGCCTTCAACATTCGCCCGGTCTTGTCTGAACAGATCGAAATAGGCGGTACGAAGCGCCTTGGTGTCTGGCGCATTTGCGGGCTTGAAAACAGGCTCACCGGGGCGATTGAACCCAGCGGAGCGACGGCGCGCCAGCGCATACTGACCGCCATACCAGGCCGCACGCAGCCCCTGCGCAGCAGTATATCGGGCCCGGCCCGCAGTCTTCATGGCGTCTTTCAACACTCCCATATCCCTTACATGGGCTTCGCGTGCCGTAACGTCCAGTGCACACAGCGCCTCATCCCTTCAGGTTCCGTTCAGACAGGTTCGGGCAGCTTGAGGTCACCATGGGCGGGTGCGTCTCGCGAAACAGGAGATCTTCCATGATCCGAGCCAGTCTTATCACCGCCGCTGCTGCCTTTTGTCTGGCGCCTGCGGCTATGGCTGATCACAATTACAATGGTGGCTATGGTGGTTATCACGGTCCGCAGCCATCCGTGGCGAGTGTCGCCTGTGAGAAACAGAAAGACAGCGACCGTCTGGCAGGCGGCCTCGTAGGCGCTGTCGCAGGCGGTCTGATTGGCGTGGCCATCGGCGGCGAGCTCGAACCGGACAATGGCTACCATCGCTATCGTGGCTACAGAGGTCATCGCGGGTATCGTGGCCACCGCGGCTATCGCGGGTATCGCGGACATCGCCGAGGTTATTATCATGATCGCGGCGACGATGGAGCTGAGATCGCGGGCGGCCTGATCGGTGCCCTCGCTGGCGCTGCGATTGGCAGCGAACTCGCGGGCAGTTCTACCGACTGCGTAAGAACCTACTCATCGGGCCATTATGATACCGGTCGCGTCTATTCAGGTCAGAACTATGGATCCGGCATGGCAGGTGCGCACGCGCCGACACGGTCCCCGACCGGTCCAGCCTGGGAAAACCCGCAGCAGCAGCAATCAGCCGGCCCCGCTTTCCCGCAACCTGTCAGCACGCCCGGACCGGCTTATCCGTCCTATCCGGATGACCAGAATGAAGACCTTTACGGCGCGCCCGAGCCACAGCCCACTGAGCGCGAATGTACAACGGTCCGCCGGGAAACCCGCCTGCCGGATGGCACGGTGATCCGCGAACCGGTCGAGGTTTGCCAGACGGAAGATGGTCGCTGGAGAATGCCGGAACCCATTCCGGCCTACTAATCGACGTTTTCGAACTCATCAAAAACACCAATAGGGGAAGTTCCGCACTTCCCCTCTTTTTGTACGAAGCGTATGAGGGGGCATGACTGAGTACTTTACCCCCATTTCATTCAAGCAGTGGCCGGATGAAAAAGAGGCTTTTGCCGATGCGCTCGGGCGCTCGTTCCGGGAAACAGGATTTGCCGTGATCAGCGACCACCCGATCTCGCAGCACATCATCGATCGTGCTGTGGCGGCGTCCAAGGCCTTCTTTGAACTGCCGGAAAACATCAAAGAACAGTATCACGATGCCGAAGGTGGCCGGCAACGCGGCTACACACCGTTCGGAACCGAGAACGCCAAAGGCAATGCGTCAGCCGACCAGAAGGAATTCTGGCACACCGGCCGCGCCCTGCCCGAAGACAGCCCCTATCGCGCGACGATGAAGGACACGCCCGCCGTTCCCGAAGTGGCGGAGTTTGATGCAGCGACACGCGATTTCTACGCGGCAATGGACGAATTTGGCGCGCAATTGCTTCGCGCTGTCGCACTCCACCTGGGCCTGCCCGAGACCTGGTTTGACGACAAGGTTGATAATGGAAACTCCATCCTGCGCCTGTTGCACTATCCACCTCAGAAAAACCCGCCCCCGCAAGGCACGGTTCGCGCCGGCGCTCACGAAGACATCAACGTGATTACGCTTTTGCTGGGCGCGGAAGAAGCCGGGCTTCAGGCCTTGCACCGATCCGGTGAGTGGCTTGACGTCAATCCGCCAGCAGGGTCACTGGTGATCAATTGCGGCGACATGCTGCAACGCCTCACCGGCGGCGTCCTGCCATCGACCACGCACCGTGTGCTCAACCCGTCGCCCGAGCGCGCCAAGTTTCCGCGTTATTCGACCCCGTTCTTCCTGCACTTCAACCAGGACGTCATGATCGAGGCTTTGCCGCAATGTCTCGCCGAAGGTGGAACAGCCGAACCGCCAATCACGGCGCAGGACTATCTGATGGAGCGGTTGCGCGAGATCGGTCTGGTGAAAGCCTAGTCGTCTTTCGGATGAACGCGGCGCCATTCGTCTCGCGTGACTTCCCAGACCAGGGATTGCCGCGTTGAACCATCTGCACGCTTGCTCGTAATTTCACCTTTGCGAGTGAGACCAAGACCATCCAGCATCCGCGCAGTTCTGACATTGTCGAGCGCGCCCGTCGCTACGATGAGTTCGAGCCCCAGCTCGTCGAACATCCAGTCAAACGACCGCTCAGCGCCGTTTACCCCGGCGCGACGTCCTTGCTGATCCTGGCGCAGTGCCCCGCCAAGATCACCGGCGCCCCATTCCGGCCAGATCTCGAATTCGGAGTATCCAATGACGCCGCCTTCGCTGTCGAAGCGCAATAAGAGGAGCCCCTCTCCTGCAGCTTGCGCCTCCAGATTTCGAGCGATCATGCTCCGAACCGAGTCCATCGTTAGCGGTCGTGGCAGATTATAGATCGGACCATGGATGCTGGGATCTGAGAGAAACTCATAAAACGCCTCAGCATCATCCAGATTGGCCACACGACTTGGGGACTGCTCGAAACCAATTCCCTTGGCCTGTCGAACCGCTTCGCGAATGGCGGTTTGCCGCGCGAGCGATACGGCAATCCGGGTGAGCGGTAAGTCTCCCAATCAGGAAGCCCCCAGCAAGGCATCGACTTGCGCACGGTTCGGCAGGCTGGGTTGCGCGCCGGGGCGGGTGACCGCAAGCGCAGCCGCGGCAGACGCGAACCGCAGGGCCTGTTCCGGGGGCTGACCTTCCGCAAGCGCAACGGCGAGCGCGCCGCAAAACGTATCGCCCGCGCCGGTCGTGTCGACCACGTCCACCTCAAAGGCGGGAACGCGCGCAATCTCCTGCCCCATCTTGAACAAAGCCGCCCCGTCTCCTCCGAGCGTCAGCGCGACGAGGCCGCCGCGCTCATGCAAGGCGTCACCATAGAAGGCCGCCTCAATCTCGTTGACGATCAGCAAGTCAGCATCTTTCAACAATTGCGGCGAGACACCGCTGGCCGGGGCCAGATTGATCGCCATAAGGGCACCGGTTTCAGCGGCCCGGCGCGTCGCGGCTTCAACCGCTGTAACAGGCACCTCAAGCTGGCTAAGGATCACATCGCAATTCGGGAGACCCGCCACATCACTCGGCCCAACGCGGGTATTCGCGCCACTGGCGACCGTGATCTGGTTCTCGCCGTCGGGGGACACAGCGATGAGCGCCACACCCGTCGATGTTCCGAGTTCACTCATCACATTGGACACATCGACACCGTCGCGTCGCAACAAAGTCATGGCCGTTTCCGCCAGCGCATCGTCGCCAACGCAGCCGACCATATGCACCGCTGCGCCAAGCCGCCGAGCTGCAAGTGCCTGGTTCGCACCTTTTCCGCCTGGGTGCTGCGCGAACTGTGCGCCAGTGACGGTCTCTCCAGCCTGAGGTAAGGGCGCACCACTCGCCACAAGATCGAGATTGATCGATCCGACAACACCTATCGTGACGCTCATTCAAACCCTCCCAGCAGGCGCGCGAGCTCTACAAACACGCCATCATCGTCGGCCTGCGTGTACCACAATACCGGGCCTTCATCGTCAAAGTGAGGGATTGTTCGTCCAAATTGCTCACCGCGTTCGGTGATCACTTCGACATGGGCACGTCGCCCCTGAAACAGCTCGGGACGCGTAACCGCGATGATCGTGCTCGGATCGTGCAGGGGCGCATCGCGCGCACCATTGGCGGAGAACTCAAGCTTGCATGACGCTTCCAACAACTGCACCGCGACTTCAGCCTGTTTGGTACGAACGGTCCGCAATTGCGCGAGCCGCGCTTGCGTGGCCCGAACAAAATGCGTCACGTCAAGGCTGAGGCAACGCACCGGCAATCCAGACCCGAACACCGCTGAGGCTGCATGTGGGTCCGCAAAAACATTGAACTCAGAGAATGGCGTGATGTTGCCACCTTCTGTGTCGGCACCGCCCATCAGCACGATCTCTGCAATGCCTTCAGCGATATCGGGTGCCATGGTCAACGCCAGGGCGAGATTGGTCATCGGTCCCGTGATGATCAGCGTCAGCGGGTCTCTTTTTGACGCCGTGCACGCTTCGATGATCATATTGACGGAATGCAACTCTGACAGGGGCTGCCCTGGGTCCGGGAACGGGATATCGCCCAGACCCGTGCTACCATGGAAGTCTTCAGCTGTGACCGGATCTCTCAACAAGGGACGCGGCGCGCCTGCACAGACGGGGACCGCCGTGTCCAAGCCGGCAACCTCGCGAATGATGCGGGCATTCTCAGCCGTTTGCGGCCCCTTTACGTTTCCAGCGACCGTGGTGATCGCGCGAACGTCAAGATCAGCAGCTCCAAACGCAGCGAGCAACGCTACGGCATCATCCAGTCCAGGGTCACAATCAATGAGTACGCAAGTCATGCTTCGTGTCTGCGCTGCGACTTTTGCGTTGGCAAGCCTTGAAACGCGCCCTCGCATCGCTAAACCCAGTCTCAGATTTCACCTTCAAGCAGGAGACGCACGATGACTGTGACCACCCGGATCGTTGATTATGAGCAAGGCGGCCAGACCTATGAAGGGTTTCTCGCTATGCCTGAAGGGACGCCAAAAGGCGTCGTTGTCGTTGCCCATGCCTGGGGCGGTCAGTCAGACTTTGAGCAGGGCAAGGCCAAACTGATGGCAGAGTGGGGATATGCCGGATTTGCCCTCGACGTTTACGGCAAAGGCAAGCGCGGCGAAACCAATGAAGAGTGTGAAGCCTTGATGACTCCGCTGGCAAGCAATCGGACCGAGCTTCAGTCTCGTCTGGCAGAGGCACTGAGCGTTGCCAAGAAGGAAGCAGGCACAGACAATGCGGCGGCAATCGGCTTCTGTTTTGGGGGGCTCAGCGTGCTCGACATGGCGCGAACGAATATGGCCCTGAAAGGGGTCGTCAGCTTCCATGGCCTGTTCGGCGCGCCCGGAAATACGGCTGAGCAGATCACACCGAAAGTCCTCGCGCTGCATGGCTGGGAAGACCCCATGGCCACCCCTGATGATGTCATGGATTTCTCCAAAGAAATGACTCGCGCGAAAGCGGACTGGCAGCTGCATGCCTATGGCGCGACCATGCATGCTTTCACCAATCCGCATGCGGACAATCCGGATTTCGGGACCGTTTATGATGCGGGTGCCGACCGACGCAGCTTCGCAGCCTGTCAGGATTTTCTGGCAGAGGTGCTGGGTTAAGCCGTCAGGCCCGCGAGCAAATAAAGCCCGGTCGCAGCAATACCGCCAAACAAGGCGTAAGGCAGCTGCGTCCGGACATGCTCCATATGATCACATCCTGAGGCGAGCGATGCGATAATCGTCGTGTCGGAGATCGGCGAGCAATGGTCCCCGAAAACGCCTCCGCCCATCACTGCCGCCACGGCGAGCGGTAACGGAATGCCAGCCCCCACGGCGAGGGGCACGGCTACCGGCACGAGAATACCATAAGTTCCCCAGCTGGTGCCCGCTGTGAATGACGTAATCCCAGCTGCAACGAACAGGATGGCGGGGATCGTCCACGGCGCCGGGAAACTCGATGCCATATTGGCGATGAATTCTCGCATACCGACGGCGTTCAGACTTGCGCCCAGGACCAGCGCCATAAAGATCATGGTCACGGCTGGCAGCAGGTCACCCATTCCCTTGAAACCAATATCGAGCAACTCGCCCTTGGCGCGCTGCGAATGCGCGAGGCAGAAAAACGCGACGACTGTGCCCAGGATGACCGACCAGAGAATGGCCTGCGAACCCGATCCTGCGCGAATATCGCCATCCCCCGTCCAGATCATGAAAGCGATCGTGCCGCCAATCATGACCAGCAGCGGCAACGCCATGTAGACAGCTTTCGACGCGGGCGCAGGCGCTTCGTTGAACATACCGGTGCCTGCTGTTGCGGCCGTTTTTGATCCCGCCGCTTCAACAGCCGCCATCGGCCCAAATGTCTTGTTCGAGAACACCGTGAAAAAGACCAGGACCAGCGTGATCCAGGCGTAGAAATTGAGCCCAATCGTCGCCATCAGGACCCCGGTTGCTCCCTCAACGCCGTTCTCATTCAGCAGCCCCAGGAGATATGCCCCCCAGCCATTGAACAGGATCAGCACACTCACCGGGGCGCAGGTCGAGTCGATAATATAGGCGAGGCGCTCGCGGCTCATTTTGAGCTTATCGAACAGCGGACGACCAAGAATCCCTGTCGTCAGAAGACTGATATTGGTCTCTACGAAGATCAGAACGCCGCAAATCGCGGTTACCAGGCTGGCGCGCCGGGGCGTCGAGGCAAAGCCGGAACTCTGTAGTCGCTCGACCATCGCGCTGATACCACCTGAGCGGTGCATATAGACAATCAGCGCACCGATGATCAGGCAGAATAAGAGGACCCGCGTATTGTAAGGACTGTCGAACACACCGACGGCGCGATCGATGCTACCGAGCGCACCCATGAACGGATTGAACCCGGCAATGATCGTTTCGCTGAGCCAGATCGCCAGACCCAGCGCCCAGAACACATTACGCGTCCAGATCGCGACTATGATCGCGACGATGGGCGGCGTGATTGTCAGCCAATCCATGAAAGGACTAGCGCAGAACGTCGGGCGAAACGAGATCCGATGTCCGCGCTTCTTCCGCTGCACGGACGAGGCGCATCATGTTACCGCCCCAGATCTTCTCGACATCCGCGCGCGTATATCCCGCGGCAAGCAGGTCACGCGTGATCTTCTGCAACATGGAAACATCGCTCATGCCGTCGACGCCGCCGCCGCCATCCCAGTCGCCGCTAATGCCGACATGATCCGGGCCGATCAGCTCCAGGACATGGAACGTATGCTCCATGAATTTCTCATATGTGGACCGTGGACGAGGGAAATCGCGGTCAAGTTCCTGGCGAGCAGCAAACCAGGCCGCCAGTTCCTCGCTGTCCAGCGAACTCGGGTCCGCGCCGTAAGCAGCGTTGAAGACTTCGAGAGCGGCTTCCCGCTCAGGCGTGGGCACAAGGCGTTCGAGATAGCCGCCAAATATGTTCATCTGGATCACTCCGCCGGCTTCAGCAAGCTCGAGGAGCAACGCGTCGTCAATGTTGCGCGGATGATCGTAAATCGCTTTCGCGCCTGTATGCGATAGGATGATCGGCGTGGTCGAAAGCGCGATCATGTCGCGCACTGTGGCATCAGACGCGTGGCTGCCGTCCAGGACAAGACCGAGGCGATTGGCTTCGCGCACCAGCTCTTCCCCGAGCGGGCTGAGACCATCAAAGGGCGGATTGATCGCCGTGGCACTGTCCGCGAACTGATTGTGAGCAAAATGGACCGGCGCGATCATGCGCAAGCCGCCAATGTAGAAATGCTCCAAGAGCGAAACATCCAGCCCGAGCGGGTAGGAGTTTTCCATACTCTGGAAGACGACTTTCTTCCCCTCGGCGATGATGCGATCTGCGTCATCTGCGGTGAAGGCCAGTGCGACCTCCTCGTGATACTTCGCAGCGAATTCCCGGATAGCCGTCTGACGCATCAGACCATGCGTACGCGCCGCAGCGTAAGAGGCGTCATCGAGCGGGCCTTGCCGGGTGAAGATGACCCAGAATCCGCCGTCCAGACCGCCTTCATTCATGCGAGGCAGGTCGACATGTGTTCCGTCTTCTTCCCAGGTTCCGCGCTCAGTGAACAGATAATCTTCCGTGTGGAACAGGGCTGGCGTGTCGAGATGGCTATCGAAAACAGCGATAGATTCGTGAAATGCGTCCGCATCTCCGGATGTCTGCGCGCCGGCTTCCGGGGCCTGTTGAACCGTGATTACGCTCCCCGCGCCCTGTAATTGTGGCGCGCAGGCAGTCAATGCGAGCACAGCCAAACTTGCAATCCCGAAACGGATCATTGTGGAACTCCTTCAATCTGCAGACAGACCTAATGGAGGGAGAGATCAAGGCAAGTCCGCGGCTGCCTGATCGGTCCAGGTCACATGTTCCAGCCCCACAAATCGTGCCAATCGCGCAAGTTCCGCGTCGAGCTTTTCGGCTCGCGCCGGCGTCCAGGTGACTTTCGACTCAAGCCAGAGTCTCAAGACGTTCAACTGACCGGCCTTTCGATCCGCCTTGACTTCGATGCGTCCAACGAAGCGATCCCCCTCCAGCAGAGGATAGACGTAATAGCCCCATCGCCGTTTGGCCGCGGGTACAAACATCTCGACTGTGTAATCAAACCCGAACAGCCGCTTCAGGCGATTGCGATCGCGAATAACCGGATCAAACGGATTGAGAATGCGCAGGCGTGATGTCGGGGCTTGAGCCTTGGCCAGTCGGTCCTCAATGTCGGGTGGCGCCAGGATACACACCGTGGATTTGTCGGCGCAGGAGATTTCGACCGGCACCAGATCTGCTGCGTGGCGCGTGGCCCAGCTCTTGGCTTCACTGTTGCTGACGGCCGCCCAGAAGCGCTGGATATCGCCTTCGCTACCAAATGCCATCCGGTCGAGCGCATTCCGGCAGAGCCAGTCGATCTGGTCTTCATCGGACGGGGTGTGCGCACGTAAGTCTTCCGGGATCACTCGCTCGCTGAGATCGTAGAACTTGGTGAAATTCTCGCGGTGCGAAGTCGAGAGTTCGCCCGCATACCACATATAATCGAGCGCTAGCTTGTGCGGTGGGCGCGCCCACATTTTCTTCTCGCCTTCGACTTTCGTGTCGAAGGCTTTGGTGCACAAGGGCCCCTCTTTTCGAATGCGATCCTTGATCGAGTTACGCCCCTGCGCGTCCAGCATGCCGCGATGCCACTCCCAGCCACGCACTTTCTTCTCGAGACGACGAAACTGCCTCTGCCACAGCGGATAGAAAGCCATGGGTATGACAGAGGCATCGTGCGTAAAGTGTTCAAAAACAAGGCGATGCTCCGCCATGTGCTTGTTCAGCATTCGCTCGCGATAGTTCTGATTGCGGCTCCACAGAATATGGTGATGCGCGCGCGAAACGACCTGAATCGTATCGAGCTGCACGAACCCCAATGCCTGGATCAAACCGTCAAGGTCAAGCTTGCCCGTCGGAGTTGCCGCGAGCCCTTGCGCGTCCAGCCAGAGCCGCCGCGCATCGCGATTGGAGATTTGCAGCGGTGCCCGCCCGGTCATGGCTAGCTCACTGTTGGGCAACCTGCCCCGTCCGGATCAGACGTTTTCAAAACCCAGTCAAAGGCATCGTTCAGGATCTGACGGTAGACTTCTACGTCATAAGCCAGATCAGAATGCCCAAGCGCCGAGTAGAAACTGCGCCCTTCGCCAGGACACCCGACCCAGATCACAGGGTGCTCCGCCGGCGTGTCGCCCATCGCCCAATTGGCAAGGTTTTCGATATCTGCGCCTTCGGGATTGAAATCCGGCTCGTGAATCCCTGCCAGTGGCAGCAGGCCATATTCGCTCGGCCTGCTATCGAAGAAATACCATTCTTCATCATGCTCCCAGACCTGCGGGGCGTTCGCCATAATCGGATGATCCGCGTTCAGAGTTTCGACGCGCACGGTATTAAAGTGTGGCGTCAGCGGGTGACCAATGAAAGTCGGTCCGATCACAACTTGAGAATACCATTCCCAGTCGGCATGTGAGTTGTCGCCCGAGCCATGCAGGCCAATCCACGACCCGCCAGCCTCCAACCAGGTTTGGAACGCTTGCTCTTGCTCGGGGCTCAAGGCATCGCCTGTCGTGTTGTTAAACACGATAACCTCGAAACGGGCGAGATCCTCGGCGTTGAACACCGCCGCGTTGACCGTGGTAAAGATGCCGTAGCCACGCTCACGAGACAGTTCGACGAAGAACTTATCGGCGCCGGCTATACCTTCATTGTGACGCCAGCCATTTGTCTTGGAGAATACCAGAATGGCTGGTTGCTGCATCCATTTGGTGATGTCGGGACGGACCGTATCGTAAACCGTCTCTGCCTCTTCAACGGCCTGCGCCTGTCCTGGCTGTTGGCAGCCCGCTCCGGTGGCAATTAGCCCGGCACACATCAGCGCCTTTGTCATCCTGTTCAGATACGAAATCATTTTGTCGCTCCCCTGGTTTTTCTGATCGCGCGCCACTTTTCGAGGCGTTCGGCAATCGGTCCTTCTCTGCCTAATCCTTTTGGCGTGTAGAAATCCACCCGGTCCATCTCGTCGGGAAAATAGTTTTGTCCGGAAAAGCTTCCGTCCGCGTCGTGATCATATTCGTATCCGTCGCCATATCCCTGATCTTTCATCATCTTCGTCGGAGCATTTAGGATATGCTTGGGCGGCATCAGGGAACCGGTATCTCGCGCCGCTGCTCGGGCGCGCTTGAGGCCCATATAGGAGGCGTTGGATTTCGGCGCTGTGGCGAGGTGAACGACGGCATGGGCCAGCGGGATCAATCCCTCCGGTTCGCCCAGGCGCTCAAATGCTCGCGCGGCTTCGCCCGCCACCATCATCGCCGTCGGGTCCGCCAGGCTGATATCCTCACTCGCCATCACAACCAGACGGCGCGCAATGAATAGAGGGTCTTCGCCGCCCTCGATCATCCGCGCGAACCAGTACAGAGCTGCATCCGGATCCGAGCCACGCACGGATTTATGCAGCGCCGAAACGAGATTGTAGTGTTCTTCACGATTCTTGTCATAAGCAGGCGCACGCTTTTGTAGCGCTTGAGCGAGCTCCTGAACGCCGAGCTCCATGCCGGGATCTGCCAGCGCAAAGGCCTGCTCTGCCAGGTTCAGCAAATAGCGGCCATCGCCGTCAGCCATGTCGATCAAGGCTTCTCGCGCCCTGCTGTCGAGCGGTAAGGCCATACCGAATTCTTGCTCTGCGCGTTGCAGCAATTGTTCTGCACTCTCAGGGTCTATCCGGTTGAGGACCAGGACCGCACAGCGAGACAGTAACGCGCCATTTAATTCAAAACTGGGATTCTCTGTCGTCGCGCCCACCAGGGTTATTGTACCTGCCTCTACATATGGCAAAAATCCGTCCTGCTGGGCACGGTTGAAACGGTGGATTTCGTCCACGAAGAGCAGCGTCCCCTGTCCCAGATCTCGTCGTCGCTGCGCCGCCTCAAAGACCGCCCGAAGATCCTTCACCCCGGAAAAGATCGCCGAAATCGCCTCGAAGTGGAGATCAGTTTCCTGTGCCAGCAAGCGGGCAATCGTCGTTTTGCCGACGCCGGGCGGTCCCCACAAGATAATCGATGACAGCTGCCCTTTCGCGAGCATCCGTCCGAGCGCGCCGTCCGGTCCCAGCAGGTGGTCCTGCCCCACCACATCGACCAGCGCTTCAGGCCGCAGCTTGTCCGCCAACGGGCGCGGCGCATCTTGCGACAGGTCAGAGGCAGCAAATAAATCAGTCATCGTCTTTGGCTTAGCCGCGCATTCCCGGTTTGATAAGAACTCGATTGCCAGCCTTCGCCCTCATGCGCAAGAACATATAAAGAACGATTGGTTTCAATGTCGGATCGACAGCCTGACATTGATTTTGAGACACTCGTGCCTTGTCCCCCATTTATGTGACACGTAAGGAGAGCGATGCGGGACGTCGAAAATCGAGAGACCTTCAAGATGGCAAAGGGCCTGGTCATCGCGGCACCGCACTCCGGCAGCGGCAAAACTGTTTTCTCAATGGGGCTCGCCGCAGCCCTCAAAGCCCGCGGGCAAAGGCTGCAGATCGCCAAGGGCGGGCCTGGCTATATCGATCCGCAATTTCTTTCTGCGGCGATTGATCAACCGTGTTTCAATCTCGACAAGTGGGCGATGGGCGATGCGCAGCTGCGCGCCCGCGTCGGCGCCATCGCCATGACCGCAGACTTTCTGCTGATTGAAGGCATGATGGGCCTGTTTGACGGTGCCGCCGGGATGAATGGCTCCACCGCTGATCTCGCCGACACACTGAACCTCCCTGTTCTGCTCGTGGTGGATGCCAGCGGGCAAGCCCAATCCATTGCAGCTCTTGTGCATGGATTTGCCACTCTGCGCGATCGCCCCAAGCTCTGCGGCGTCGTCGCGACGCGGGTGGGAAGTCCGCGGCATGGCGACATGCTGGCCGACGCTGTCCGCGAGATTGGCGTACCGTTCTACGGCGCGGTGCAGCGCTCGGACGCCTTGGCGATCCCATCTCGCCACCTCGGCCTCGTCCAAGCCACGGAGCACTTATCACAAACCGCGCTGATCGACGCCGCAAGAGAGGCGATCGAGCGCGACGTTGATGTCCCAGGCCTTTGGGAAGCGGCTTGTAATGTCCGGACGACCGGACAGGTAAGCCCGCTCCCGCCCCTCGGCCAGCGCATCGCTGTTGCAAGAGATAGCGCCTTCAGCTTTTGCTATCCGCACGTGCTGCAGGATTGGCGACGTCAGCGCGTCGAAATCGAGTTTTTCTCTCCATTGGCGAACGAGTCTCCGTCCGATCATTGCGATGCGGTCTATCTGCCGGGTGGATATCCTGAATTACATGGCGGACCCCTCGCTGCCGCGGATAAGTTCATCACCGGCCTACAGAAAGCCGCAGCACGGCGCGCCCTCATCTACGGAGAATGCGGAGGCTTTATGGTGCTTGGAAAAGCGCTGATCGATGCTGATGGTCGCGCTCACCCAATGAGTGGATTGTTAGGACATGTGACGAGTTTCGCGGAGCGAAAGCTGCATCTGGGCTACCGCGAACTCTCACCGCTGGGCGGTGCCCCATGGTGCGGCACCTTGAGCGGTCATGAGTTCCACTATTCGGTCCTCATTGATGCCGGAACCGATACACCTCTATTTGAATGCGCCGATGCCAGCGGAACCGACCTTGGCAAGTCCGGTGGTCAGCGTGGCTCAGTGATGGGCTCATACATGCACATCATCGACCATCGTCCGATCTAGATCGTGACGCTGCCGCTGATTTTGCGACCATTGCGTTCAATCTCGATGTCCCATTGGCCGGGCGCGCGGTCGAGCGCCTCGTTGAGATCCTCAATCGTCTCGATCGGGCGACCATCGATTTGCGTGATGATGTCACGCGGCTGCACGATGCGCATCCTGTAGGCCCGGCGAGACATCCGCGTGACCAGAATACCGCTCGCAAAAGAGTCCGCGTACCCAATCTCTTCTGCGAGACGCGGTGAAAGCTCAACCACTTCAACGCCGGCAAATGGATGACGACCATCCAGCAACACGCGCTCAGCTTCGCTGGCACCAGGTGGCGGCGCCAATCGGGTCAGGATCGTCTGCTCGTTGCCGCCGCGCAGGACTTTCAGCGCCACATCTTCGCCGGGTGACTTGGTCGCGGCGAGGAATTTCAAGCCGCGCTCGTCAAAAACTTCCCGGTCATCAATCGTCAACACAAGATCGCCGCGGCGGAGACCAGCCTGGTCAGCTGGACCATCTTCATACACTTCCGAGACGATCACTCCGAGCGGGCGATCCAGCCCTTGCGCCTTGGCGATATCGAACGTGACGGACTGGCCTTTCAGTCCGAGCCATGGCCGCACAATCGTACCCTCGTTGACGGCTGCATCGACGACCCGGCGAACCATCTCAGACGGGATCGCAAAGCCGATTCCGTTGGACCCACCCGAGCGGGAGAAAATCGCCGTATTGATTCCGACCAGCTCTCCACGTGTATTGACCAGCGCGCCGCCCGAATTACCCGGGTTCACGGCCGCATCGGTCTGCAGGAAGAACGCATAGTCAGACACACCGACATCGGTCCGCGCAGTGGCCGAAATAATTCCAGTCGTGACCGTCTGGCCTACTCCAAATGGATTGCCCACTGCGAGCACCAGATCGCCAACTTCCACATCGCGAGTATCGGCATATTCAAGCGTTGGAAGCTCTGCTCCTTCCACGTCTGCGCGCAAGACGGCGAGGTCGGTGCGCTCGTCGGCCAGGATCAGTTCAGCCGGATATTCACGCCGGTCTGCAAGGACGATGACAATCTCATCCGCGCCATCAATAACGTGATTATTGGTGACGATAATTCCGTCCTCGCCCATGATCACGCCCGACCCGAGCGAGCTCTGGGTGCGAGGTCCGCCAAACCGGTTGCCGAACATCATTTCCTGAATCGAGGCCCGTCGCTGCACGGTCTTCTTGGTGTAGACGTTGACCACGGCAGGCGAGACGTCCTTCACAAGCGGCGCGTAAGACAATTCGATCTGCGCCTGAGTTTCGGGCACCGTTTTCTCCCAGAAACTCTGGGCAGTTGCGGCACCATAGAGCGGGCTCACAAGCAGCAGAACCAAGGCCGCCAGGACGAGAAGCACGGCGGCCAGAACCTTGGATACGTGTTTTGTCATGGATTGTAGATAGATCATGAATATGGCTCTATTCCGGCGCCGGGGCGGAGGCAATTGGGCGGAGATGACATTTCAGTTAGATAGTTGATTTCATGTCAGAAAACGACTGCTAGTCGACCGCTTTTCCTGCCAATGCGGCCAAGTTATTCGCATGATCCTCGCGGCTGATGCGATAGAAGCTGATCGCCAGCAGCATAAGCATCCAGACGGTGAGCAGCGTTGCAGCATATCCTAGCCCGAGTTTCGCCACCGAGTCGGCACTGGCATCCTCTGGCCGGATCCCCGGCGCGATCGTCGCGAATGCCAATATGAAGGATGCCGTCATAACGCCAATTCCCTGCGAGAGTTTGCGAATGAACGTGATGCCCGCGAAGAACGTCCCCTCGGATCGTCGCCCGGTTTTGAGTTCGCTTTCTTCAACAATGTCGGTCACCATTGCGGCGGCCAGCATCTGGTAGGCAATGATCAGCGCAATATCAAAAACGGTAACAATCAGGATGATGTAGAACAGTTCCGGCGTGCCGTTCTCCGGCAGCAAACCGAGCAATCTCGCGAAGACCGGCGCGGGTGCGAGCGTGAAGGCGAGCAATCCAATAATGATCGCGGCGCGTTTCTTTCCCCAGATACGTCCCGCGATTGGCGCCAGGACCAGAGCCATGATCGCAGAGAGGTAGACTGCAAAGGTCAGAATCGCGATCTGATCGCCGGTGAAGTTCCAGAAGAACCCATTGATGTACTGATTGAGCGTTGCGGAAATGCCAGTTGCCAGGAGCCCGAACAGAGTCGCCACGAACAAGGCCCGAAAAGACGGATTGGACAGGGTCTCCCAGATCTCGGAAAAAATCTTGCCGACAGTCAAGTCGCGCTCCGGAGGCGGGCTCTTCAAATGCGGGATGCGGTGATGCGTACCGAGCGCTGTGATCAGGATAGCGGCGAACATAGCCGACGCCCCGACAAATCCGTAGAGGTGCCAGCCCGGGAGATGAAAGAACCCTTGCGGATCGCCTTCACTCGGCTGGAGGAACACGGCGAACAACATGACCTGAACCGTCAATCCACCGACCCATGCAAAAAAGTATCGAAACGACATGAGCGAGGTGCGGACGTCATAATCCTGCGAAAGCTCCGCTGACAGGCTGAGACTGGGCACTTCGAATAGAGTGTAGCCTACGCGGACAATAATCGTCAGGGTCAGTAGCCATAGAAACAAAGGCTGACCCTCGAGACCCGTCGGCGGGTTCCAGACAAAAAAGTAAGCGACGGTTGCCGGTATAGCGGCGGCATAGAGGAATGGATGTCGACGCCCCATGCTGGATCTCAGATTGTCTGACCAATATCCGACGATCGGATCCGAAACCGCGTCGACAATCAGGGCGATCCAGATTGCCGCTGCAACCCAAAGGCCCGGTAACCCCAGGACCTGACTGTAAAACAGCAACAAGACATAATCGAAGCCGTTATTCTTGATCCCGCCAGCGGCGCCCCCAACGCCATAAGCCATTCGCGTGAAAAGCCCGGGCTTCGGCTCAGTCGCGCTTGCAGTATTTGTCATCTGAACTCCACTTTGAGGTGCGGAGGGTCATCAGCCGCCTCCGCCTTTAGCCATAGCAGGCGCGTGGGTTTACTCAACATCGCCCGTGACCTGACGATTCTGCTTGAGCGCCTCGAGATTCGCCTCGTGATCTTCACGGGTGATCCGGTATCGAAACAGGAATGCGATGGCGCTGCCCCAGAGCGCCAGAAGGCCGAGCGAATAACCGGCACCCAGCAATTGCAGTGTCTCTTCCGGCAAATCACCTGGTTGAACGTTTCGCGAAATCTCTGCCGCAGCCAGCACCAGTGAGGCCAGAAACAGGCCGCTCCCGCGCGCCAGTTTTCGCATGAAACTGATGCCCGCAAAGAAGATCCCTTCGGAGCGCCGCCCGGTCTTCAGTTCGGCCTGCTCGACAATGTCCGCGATCATCGATGCTGACAGGATTTGATAGGCGATGATCAACGCCACATCAAAAATCGTGATGGTCAGGATCAACCAGAACAGTGTCTCGCTGCCATTGGGCGGCATCAAGTCGAACAGACGCAGCAGGACGGGCGTGGGCGCGACCGAAAACGCAATCGCTCCGACAATGATCGCGCCGCGTTTCTTTCCGAGGGTTTTCGAGACAATCGGTGCCAGGACCAGAGCAATCGCTGCTGATATGAAGACCGACATGGTCAGCAACGACGTCTGGGCTGTCGTGAACTCCCAGTAGAACCCGTTGATATAGTAGTTCAGCGATGCCGCCACGCCAGCTGCCATGAACCCGAACAGGGCAGCGAAGAACAGGCCCTGGAAAGATTTGTTGGAAAGAGTCTCTCCAATCTCTCCAATTATGCGCCTAATCGTCATTTTGCGCGCTGCAGGCGGCGCTCGCAGATGTGGAATATGCGAATGCGTGCCGACCGCGCAGAGCAAGATAGACGCAACAATCACCACCGCTGCTACGTTGCCATAGGCCTTGTAGCCATCCACGTTCAGGAACCCGCTGCCATAGGTTTCGGTTTCGATCAGCAGGAACATCAACGTATATGATGCCATCGCCACGCCGCCGACCCATCCGAAGACGTAGCGAAAAGACAGGAACGACGTGCGTTCGTCATAATCGTCGGTCAGTTCGGCAACCAAGGCGCTGCTTGGCACTTCATAGAACGTGTATGCTACCCGCGTCGCGATGGTCACAAACAGCAAATATGGAAATAGCGCATTTCCGGTCAAACCAGCCGGAGGGTTCCAGGCCATGATGTAAATCAGGCCAACCGGAAGTGCGGCGGCATACATAAACGGATGGCGCCGTCCTAAACGTGTCTTGATATTGTCTGACCAGTACCCAACCAATGGATCGGTTATGCCATCGACAAACATGGCGATCATCAAGGCAGCACCAACCAGCGCGAAGTCGACCCCAAGCACCTGACTGTAATAGAAAAGCAGGAAGTACTCGAACCCGTTATTTTTGATACCATTGGCGGCGGCGCCGGATCCGTAAGCAAGCTTGGTCCAGACTCCGGGTTTGCGCGCGGTCGCCTCGGTCATATGTCCTCCTAAAACTGGCGGCGGGCTTCTAAACGGCCCGCTCGCACGTCTCTTCGAGCCTAGAGCCCGAGCACCATTTTCGACATGATGTTGCGCTGGAT
>JANSXJ010000410.1 GCA_024743015.1 Hyphomonas sp.
GCGGGATATTTCTATCCGCCCGACAAGACCCCATTGATGAAAACCAATATTCGCAACGCCTTTATCCGCGGCGACTGGACCACCCAGGAAGTCCGGACGTTTCGGGGAGCGATCAAAGCGCTGGCGCTCGGGCGGGGCAAAGCCCGGATCAAACGCGAGGACTAAGGTTCGCGCGGTGGCAGGGCTGACGCGCCTGGAATGTTGGCCTGCACCAATCGCGCTGAGAGATCACGGCCCTCGGCGGCGTAGGCTTTTTCCGCAGCTGCCGCTTCACCATCGCAGGCCGAATGCAAGCTGCTGCCCCAGGAAAACCCGGCATTAAACCCGTTCACCATGGACCGGCGCAGTCCGCCTTGATAAGGCGCTTCCAGCTCGAGCAGGCGCAGCATATAGCTTCGCCAGTACTGGTCATTACGACCATTGCACACGACCCGCACGGCGTGCGCTTTGCCGAGCACCTCTGCCAATGCCGTCACATCGCGGAAATAGTCCTGTGACCGCACGTTACTCTGGCCCTGCGACGGCAGAGCTGGCAAGACAAGCAACAGGCTCAGCAGGGCAGGCCGGAGGAGGCGAAGATGCGAACTTTTTTCGTGCATGCAAAAACCTTTGAACGGATCGAGGATGCGCTGAAACCCTTCGCGGATCAGATCTCACCCTTAATCCTAAGTGATGAAGGAGACCTGAAACATCCTTGGGGCGAGAGTGAGGCGAGGTCTGCCATCGCCTATGGAACAACCGATGCCTATTTCAGCCCGGCGGTGATGACCTTCTTCACAACCTTGTTTGAGTTCGAGCGGCTCGACTGGTTCCAATCGTCCGCGGCAGGCACCGAGCACCCGATGATCCAGGCCACCGGGAAAAAGGCGGCGCGGTTTTCCGGCAGCCATGAACAATCGCATGCCATTGCCGAATGGGTGCTCTGGGCCGGATTGGATCACTTCCAGGATGGTGCAGCCCGACGTCGGGCGCAGGAAAGGCACTCCTGGGAACGCCTGCCATTTCGGGAAATCAGCAGCACGTCCTGGTTGATCATCGGCTTCGGATCGATCGGGCAAGAGACCGGTCGAAGGCTGCGCGTTTTGGGAGCGCATGTCACAGGCGTGCGGCGCAGCGGTGGCGCGTCCGAGGCTGCAGATGAGATCGTGACGCCGGAAAACATGCAGGCAGCGCTGCGGACCGCAGACGCGGTTCTGCTCAGCCTGCCACTCACCGACGAAACCGAGAACATGGCCAATGCGGCATTTTTCGACCTCATGAAACCCGGCAGCCTCTTCGTGAATGTCGGTCGCGGCGCTCTGGTGGACGAACCCGCCTTGCTCGCAGCGCTGGATGCCGGGCGCTTGGCGCAGGCCTATCTGGACGTCGTGCGCGAGGAACCGCTATCGCCCGAAAATGCCATATGGCAGCATCCACTGATTACGCTGACGCCTCACATCTCAGCTCTGACCCCGCAGTCAGGGCTTCGAACCGATCAGGTATTTCTGACAAATCTTGAGCGATTTCTGGCGGGAAAGCCGCTGAAAAACGAGGTCCCGAAGGATGTGTTTGCGTGAACTGCGACACTTGTGGCATATTGCAAAAATGACCAAGGTCAGCCGGACGGTTTTGCCCCTCTCTCAGATCTTTTTTCTGATTGTTTTGATGGGTTTCATTTCAGCTCTTTCCCCGCAAGCGGTGGCGACGGAGAAACGATCACTCGTTCTAACGCATTCTGAATCTCTGCGTCCGTTTACGGATGTGTTGATCAATGGCGTGGAATCCTCCGCGCTGATCGATACGGCGGCGACCATTCCGCTGATCGATGACAATTATCTTGATCTGGAGGCGGTGGGCGAAGATGCGCCTGGGGTGGAAGAAACAGAGGCCCGTATCCTCGGGATTGGCGGACAGAGATTCTACCCCGTTGCGCGTTTGCCCAATCTCTCGGCGGGCAGCGAAAGATGGTCGGATCTACGCGTCGCGGTGAACAATGAAAGCCGCTTCCCGATTCAGAAAAGCGTCTTGCCGATTTCGATCTTTGACACGCGGGTCGTCGACTTCGATTTCAAGAATGACAGAGTGTATCTCTATGATGGGCGTCCGAAGCGCGTGCGGCGTGCGCATCAGACCTCTGTGTCCTATCAGGACGTGAACAGTCTGATATTCGTACCGGTCAAGATTAACGGTGTGCGCGGGCGCGCTTTGGTGGATACCGGCGCAGATATCAGTTTCATTAATCCGGCGTTCGCCGAACAGGCCAAAGCCAAGCTTGATGAGGAGCGAACGGCGCTGCTGCGCGGCAGCGACCTGACGCGAAATCGCGCCAGCATCTATCAGGTTCGCCGCATCGTCTTCGCCGAGAATGAGTTCAACCGAGTCGCGGTGCCGGTGCTCGAGACAGATCTTTTTACCGAACTCGGCTTTGGTGATGAGCCGATGATGATTTTCGGGATGGATTTGCTGCAACATTTCCGCGTGCAGGTCGATCGGGGCCGACAGAAAGTCTATTTCGTTCGCGCTTCTGCTGGCTCGCGGGTTTCGGCCAGCCGGGAAATTATCGCCGGTCCCAAGGACGTTGCGGTCCGCTAATTACAGTTTGCCTTCCCTACCGTCATTGCTCCGATTGGGGGAAGTCAACGTGAATTAGGAGAACCGCAATATGGCATACACGCCGTTTGATTTGACTGGAAAAGTCGCGCTTGTAACCGGTGGCAATCGGGGAATTGGCTACGGCATGGCAGAAGCGCTTGCCGCATCAAATGCCAGCGTCGCCATCTGGGGTCGTAAAGAAGCCGCTAATGCGAAGGCCGTAGAGTCTTTATCCAAATTAGGCGCGGGTGACGTTCAGGCCTGGACCGTCGATGTCGCGGACGAACAGGCGGTTGTCGATGCGACAGCGGATGTGGTTGCGAAAATGGGCCGGATCGACACTTGCATCGCAAATGCAGGCGTTGGCTTCGGCGCTCCGAGCTTTGCCGAGATGACAACAGAGACCTGGCGCAAGAACATGGCGGTGAACCTGGACGGCGCGTTCTGGACCTTGAGGGAAAGCGTCAAGCACATGACCGAGCGCGCGAAAGCCGGCGATCCCGGTGGCTCCGTGGTCGGAGTTGCTTCGCTAGCGGGTATCGAAGGCGCCGCGCGCAATCAGGCCTATGCGGCGACCAAGGGCGGTTTGCCGTCCATGATCAGAGGGATCGCGGCTGAATGCGGGCGCTATGGCATTCGAGCCAATTCCATCCTGCCCGGCTGGATCGCAACGGATATGACCGAAGCGGCGCAAGGCAATGACGTCTTCGCCACCAAAGTGATCACCCGTGTCCCCATTCGCCGTTGGGGTGAACCGAAGGA
>JANSXJ010000283.1 GCA_024743015.1 Hyphomonas sp.
CGATATCCGTTCCGAAAACGGAGCGAGGGCCGTTGCCAGATCTCGTCAAGGCGCTTGATCTGAACGGCACTAAAGGATTGAAACGCATAATGTATCTCCTTTCGTGCGATTGGGTTTGGGCGGAACATGCCCATCAAAAAGATAGGAACCGCCCACCGCATCGTTATAAGGAAAACCCCGCATTTGTGTGTGGTCATCACGTGCCGGTCGCGGGTGATAAACCAACCTTACTGCGATTGAATCTGCTCCAAATAGTACAGAAGCGCGTCGACATGGTGCGGCTCAAATGCCCATTCCGGCATGTCCGGATGCCCGGTGACAATCCCCTCCATAAGCGGCGCGCGCAAATCTGAGAGGGCCAATCGTTTGGACAGATCGCGCAGCGGCGGTGCCGCCTGGTGTGCGCTCGCATCATCTACGCCTATGGCGTGGCACTCACCGCAGAGGTTCTCGACCATCGCCTCGCCCTGCCCCATCAGCTCCTCGACTGGCGTTTCGAATTCCGACTCAGACGATTGTTCGACGCACGCCGCGATGAGGACCGTGCCGATCAGCGCTCCAGCCATCCAATACGATTGCTTGATCATTCAGGCCTCCATCAGGCGCTCGTAACACATTTGATCAGATCCGGGCTTCATTCGAGAATGTTCTGATCTCGCAACTGTTCTTCCATCTCTATGACTATGTAAGCCAGCTAGCGAACATTATGCGTGGTTTGACCCGAAGCAATTTGAGGCAAGTCAAATTGAACCTCATGGAATGGCTTAATCCTCCGTCTGCGGAGGATTTATGCTTGATCTCAGCACACTGTTAGGGCTCACCACGGCGCTTGGCGTGGGCCTATTGATCGGTCTGGAACGCGGCTGGAAGGATCGTGCGGATCCGGAAGGAAGCCGCATAGCCGGTTTTCGCACCATCGGGCTTATTGGCCTGTTCGGCGGTCTCGCGGCCCTGGTCGATCAAGGACAAGGGCTTGTCGTGGCTGGAGGACTTATCGCGATCGCTTTGCTCTTGCGACAGGGCTATAAGGATCAGCTCGAGAGCTCAGATGAAGTCAGCGTGACGACCTTGATGGCGGCGCTCCTGGCTTATGGTTTAGGCGTGGTTGCTGTTCTTGTGAGTCCTCAAATAGCCGCCATGGGTGGCGTGGTAACAACCTTCCTTCTTTGGATCAGAGTCCCCCTGCACGCATTCTTGGATCGCCTCAGCGAGGCGGAGATCAGTGCATTTCTGCGGTGGCTGCTGATCTCGATTGTCGTGTTGCCTTTGCTTCCGAATGAAGACTTTGGGCCATTTGAGGCCCTGAATGCTCGAACGATCTGGCTCATGGTTGTCCTGATCAGTGGATTGAGTTTCCTTGCTTACGTGGGCACCAAATGGTTTGGGCAAAAAAGCGGTTTGCTCCTGACGGCTTTTCTCGGCGGCCTCGTCTCCTCAACCGCCGTCACCTTGGCCATTGCCCGCATGGTGCGTGAACACAAGCTGGCACAAGGTGTCGGCCTCTCGGCGATCTGTCTGGCCTGGACGATGATGCTGATCAGAACCGGGATCGTTATTTCAATCATAGCGCCAACGGTTCTCATTACCTTGGCCCAAACTTTGGGCGCGATGCTTGTTGTGCTGGGGATCGGGTTTTTGGCCTCCCTCAATCGTGCCTCCGAAGCGGCTGAGCAAGGCGACGTTGCGCTGAAAAACCCGCTCGATCTGTCTGAAGCAGCGACCTTCGCGGCCGTCTTGACCCTTGCCCTGATGCTTTCGAAAGGCGCTGCGACAATGTTTGGCGATCAGGCGCTCCTATTGGTATCGTCTCTGACCGGCGCCATCGACATTGAAGCGGTGTCTTTGACGGTCCCGAAACTGCTCGGAACGGTCGTGCCTGCGCGGACAGTGACCATGGCGATCACATTAGCGGTATTCTCAAATACCCTATTTAAAGCTGCTTTGTTCTTGATCGTGTCAAAGGGTCGACACCCTTCCTCGATCATTACCTTAACGGCGGCGACGATTGTGGCGGGCGGGATCGGCCTTTTGTTTAACCCCATCTAGGAGGCGACATGCCGGTTCAATAGCGCCTCAACTTCAGCGACCGTCTCGTGAGCAAAATCACCGACAATTTCCTCGCAAATGGTGCTTCTTGTGTGGTCGTTCATATGCGCTCTAAGCTGCCCAAGCGTCTTTGCATCTGCAACCAGCACCATTTTGCGGATCGCTCCGGATTGCACCTTTCCATCCAGTTCATCTGCGATGGAGTGAACAAATCGAAATTCAGCAATGTCCTCCACGGATTGAGACTGCGCGCGCCCGACCCGCGCCTGCGTACCATCCGGCGATGGACCGCGATTTTCTCGTCCGGGACCGGCTTGGATATCGAGTTTTTCGTGTGCAATCACATGCAAATCCAAATAATCTGCGTCGCCGCGATTTTGGAGGAGCAGGAACTTGCCTCCATCACAGACCGCGACCCAGGTTTCGTGTTCTAATATCATCCGGCTTCTCCCTTTCATGATCACTCTGATCGGTCGCTTAGTGCATTGATTTGATCCTCCTCAATTCAAGCCTGGAATTCGTCGCTACAACTCGGCTGGAAAGCAGGAGATGAGCATGATTACGACATCGATCTTTCCAGGGCGATATGTTCAAGGTGCGGATGCGTTACACAGCCTGGGCGAGGAGGCGGAACGACTGGGTCAATGTCCATTGGTCCTGGCAGACCCGTACGTGACCTCCAATTTAAAGCCGCAAATCATAGATCCCCTCAACCATCTCAATCCCATCCTGGAAAAATTCAACGGAGAGTGCAGCCAGACCGAGATTGATCGCTTGCTCGAAATCGCAACGGCGACGGGTGTTGATATGATAATCGGGATCGGGGGCGGAAAAACCATGGATACGGCAAAAGCGGTTGCGCATGCATTGGGCCGTCCGGTGATGATCGTTCCGACCATCGCATCGACAGATGCACCCTGCTCGGCTCTGTCAGTGATCTATACCGAGCAAGGACGGTTCGAACGCTACCAATTGCTCCCGAACAATCCGGATACGGTGCTGGTGGACACGGAGCTCATCGCCAAAGCCCCGGTCCGGTTTTTAGTGGCGGGCATGGGCGACGCGCTCGCAACCTGGTTTGAAGCCGAAAGCTGCCGCATCCGCCGGGCAGCAAATATGACCGGCCGCCTTGGCACTATGACCGCCTATGCCTTGGCCGAACTCTGCTATGAGACGCTGATGGACTACGGTCGCATCGCTGTGACCGCTTGTGAGCAGCAGGTCGTAACCCCGGCTCTAGAACATGTTGTCGAAGCCAATACTCTGCTCTCGGGGCTGGGCTTTGAATCCGGCGGCCTAGCGGCGTGTCATGCGATCCATAATGGCTTGACCACGATTGAGCATACACATCGCTTTTGGCATGGCGAGAAAGTCGCGATCGGTGTGCTTGCGGGTCTGTTTCTCACCGATCAGGACAGCGCTCGAATTGATGAGGTTTATGATTTCTGCCTCGATGTCGGGCTACCGGTGACGCTAACCGATATCGGTCTCAAACCCGTGACGGACGAGGCGCTGACTACAATCGCCAAAGCCGCGTGTGCACCGGACGAAACCATCCACAATGAGCCGCATGAAATCTCACCGGAACGCGTGGTCTGGGCGCTCAAGGTTGCGGACGCCGAAGGACATAGACGCAAGGCGCTGCACAATCCTCAAGATCGTTCAGCAGCCACGGTTGCCGCCTGAACATTACAAAATTTTTGGATAAAAAATAGGCCTCTAAGTATTTTTCCGGACTCAAGTCCAGCGCCCTCGTCCTCACCTGAAAAAGGAGGAGCAGAGACAATCGTGTCCGCTCAAGGGCCACGGAGTATCAAGTGACTGGACAAGAAATTCGATCATTCGAAACCAATTCTGGAATCTTACATGAGCCATGTCGGAGCGATCTGAACGTCTCTCGCTCGACTCCCATGAATGTGCTTAAATACGCCCCACACGAACACGTCTTCATGCAAGGGGATCGCCCCAAGGGCATTTATAAAGTTCTGAAAGGCACCCTCATCTCTTATCGCTTGATGGCGGACGGGCGGCGGCAAATCCAATCCTTTGTGTCAGGGGGCGAATATCTCGCCATCACCTTTGCAGAGCGACATGATGTCAGCGCCGAAGCCATCACACCTGTCGAAGTGCTTTGCACCCCTCGCGCAACATTTGATCGGCGCCTGGAGACAGATACACAGTTCCGGCGAAACATTCTGACCATGATGGGCGACAAGCTACAACGAGCTCGAGAACAGGCGCTGCTGCTGGGCCGAAAAAATGCACTCGAGCGGACCGCTTCTTTTTTGATTTTCCTTGATGAACGCTTCCGACATCCCGAGACGGGATATGTCGAAATCCGGATGAGCCGCTGTGATATGGCCGATTATCTCGGCCTAACATTGGAAACGGTCAGCCGCATGATGAACAAGCTGAAGCAGTTGGGTATCATCGACTTACCTCAAGCCACCCGGTTTGCCGTCTGCAAACGGGCGCAGCTCATCGCGATGGCCGGGGAGATTGACGGTGAGGAACACTTAGCGGCGTGACCCAGCCTAATCGATAAGCCGATGACTCCTTGCCTGTGCCGTCAGCTCGGATCTGTGATCGGGATGCGCCAGCGCGATGAGAGCTCGGGCACGGTCCTCCGCGCTCAACCCGATCAACCGCGTATAGCCATATTCAGTCACCACGGTATCGACGTCATTGCGCGGTGTGGTAACTGCGCCCGTGAGCTCAGGGACGATGGTTGAGACCGTTCCATCTTTGGCCGTCGAGCAGGTGGCGATGATCGATCGTCCGTTCGTAGACCTGCGTGCACCCCGAACAAAATCGAGTTGACCGCCGGATCCGCTATACTGACGCCGCCCGAGGGCTTCTGAATTGCAAGCCCCGGTCAGGTCCACTTGCAAGGTCGCATTCACAGAAACGACATTGTCATTCTTGGCGATATGGCGAG
>JANSXJ010000275.1 GCA_024743015.1 Hyphomonas sp.
CGCCGTTTCCGTTCTCATCAGACTCTTTGTCACCTGCGTCGTCGGACGATGAAAGTTCACTCGGTGGATCAAACGGGAACGCCGCTTCAGGATCGAGCTGGACGGCGTATATCAATCCTCGCGAATCGAAGGCGGGTCCCATATTCCGGTCACCCCACGGCGAACCGGGCGTTGCATTGAAATTCCGGTTTGAGATGAAATAGAGCCAAGCGCCATCCGCGGATATTGCCGGTGCAAAGGACTCATACTTTCCGGTTGTGACCACGGCCTTCCGCCCGGTTTGGGTGTCATACAGCCCGACCCGGCGCATCGCCCGATCGTCCAAATAGGTATAGGCCAGGTAGCGCCCGCCGGCTGACCAGTTGAAGTCAAAGAAAGCAAAATCACCGCCGCTGGTCGTGGTCTCAATCAGCTGGCTTCGGCGTGTTTCAGGATCAAGGCGATAAAGTCGCCCGCCTTTGTCAGAGTATAGAAGCGTATTGTCGTGCGGCGAGGGATGGAGCCCCCAGATATATGTGTCCGTGTCGCGCGTGAGCTGGACTGGCTCACCCTGACCATTGGCCGGGAACTGCCAGATCTCGCCGGACTCGTCATGATCGAGAATAACATAGATGGACGCACCATCGCCGCTATAGGCCGCTGACCGAGCGCGCTGTTCCTTTGGGAACTGGTGATCGATGCGTCGGCGCTGTCCGGCAAAAGCGGAGGCGATGCGCCCGCGAGCCGTCACCACAACCGCGTCGCCTTGAGGGTTCATTCGGGCGTTTTCGAGGTAAGCGAGCGGATCATCAATCCAGCGCTCTCGTCCATAATCGCCATCGCTCATCAGAAACAGATCAACCTGCGATGTTTCATCGCCGCCAAGACTGTAGGTGAACAGATCAGCGCCGCTTTGAAACACGATTGTGTCGCCATTCAGATATGGCGTCCGGATCTGCCATTGCTGGCGGTCGGTATGTTGCTTCGCGTCGCTGCCATCCTGCGCAACTGACCAGATATTGTCCGCACCGGATTTGTCGCTGACAAAATATACGCGGCCATTGGCATACATCGGGTGACGGATGGGAGCGCCGAAATCTGCGGCCAAACGCACTGCTTCAGCCTCGCCATCGAGATCTCCGCGCCAAAGCTGCGCCATGCGTCCCCCGCGATAGAGAACGGCATTGTCGGAGAACATGGACAGGCCGTATCGGGTAAAGAAGATCTGTTCGTTGGCAGCATCGATCGTAGCGAGATCCGCGTTGTCATAAGGGATGTCGGAAACGTTCAGGGTGCGGTGATCAATGGTTCTCAGGATGCGCGGGATCCGGCCAGAAATATTGGTCGTGCGATAGAGGACGCGATCATTGTCGACCCAGCCTCTCACGGTTGCGCCGCCCCCTTCATGCGTCAGACGCTGAGGTGTGCCGCCCGTGACGGACATCATGTACACTTCCGACGGGCCATCATAGCTTGCTTGGAACGCGATCCATTTTCCATCTGGCGAAAAGATCGGCGCGGTTTCGACTTCCGGATGGGTGGTCAGGCGCACGGCGGTTCCACCATTGGCATTGGCGCGCCACAAGTCGCCCTCACTTGAAAAGACCAGTGTGTCGCCGTGTAAGGCGGGCGCTTGGTAGTAGCCACGCTCCTGAGCGTCTGCGATGCCTGCGAATGCCGCCATGGAGAGCGTCGCGATTGCGAGCAATGAAGTCTTCATATTAGGTCCCAGCTTTACGTCTGAGGTGACCTTAGAAGTTCAATCCGATCGAGCAAGGGTACCTGCAGTGTTTCTTACACGTCACGCGTTGGCCTGAACCAGCCAGCAGGCGGATTTCATTTTTATCCGACCATCGGTTTCGGCGTGCTCACTGAGCTTGTCGATGACCGCATTCAGGATGGTTTGCGGGTCGAGATCTTGTTCTGCAATCAATCGAGACAAAGGCCCGAGCTGCAGCATGAAGCGCGCACTGGTTTCAACATCATCGCCAGGTAGCGTGATCTCTGTTTCGAACGGCTCGATCGAGCTGTTCTGCCATCCAGCCTCGGTCAGAATGCCCGCGACCCGGTCCTTGTCGGCAAACGCGAAGGGACCCGGCGCTGTTGGATCCGGGCTGGGCGGCGCTTCTCTCAGCAGGGGCAACGCGGCCTGGAAAGGCGCAAAAGCCCAATCGTTCAGCGGGAGTGCTTGCCAGCACATGAAGGCCATGCGCCCGCCGGTGCGGATTTGAGCACGGATATTGGCAAAGGCGGCTGCCGGATCATCGAAGAACATCACTCCAAAGCGAGAGATCATAAGGTCGAGTTTGTCGTCTGCAGTATAAACGCTCGCATCTCCGTGCTCGAACGTGGCGGGTGACTCAGCTTCGGCAGCGCGTTTTCGGGCCAAGGCCAGAAGCGGCGTCGAGACATCTACACCGAGCGATCCGATACTTCCGCCCGACTGCGCTGTTGCGCCTAGCGTCAGAACGCCTGCGCCGCACCCGATGTCCAGCGCGCGTTCACCTGTCTGGATCGCGGCGGCGTCGAGAACGCCGTCAGCAAACTGACCGAGCATCGCATCCAATCGATCAGATTGGTCCACCCATTTCTGCCCGGCGGCGCCGTTCCAATATTCGATCATCGCATCATTGTTCATGTCCGGGGTCCTTGTTCGATCTCATTGCACCTCGATATGGGGTGCGCTCAGGGTGATGTCACCGATCTTCCAGATCGGTTCGTCCGCAGCTTCGAATGCTGCGAAAAGCTGCGGTGCCTTTGCTGCGGGGACCGCGGCCAGAAGGCCACCGCACGTTTGAGGGTCAAAAAGAAGGTCGGTCCGAGGCGAGGTTGTGAGTGTCATCTGCTCCGCTCGCTGTGCGTTGGACGACCAAAGAGTCGAACGAACGCCTTGGCTGGCGAGTGAGATCGCGCCATCCAGAACCGGGACGCCTGCAAGGCTTAATCGCGCTGCGACGCCGGAAGCATTCAAGATATTCAACAAGTGACCCGCGAGCCCAAAGCCAGTGACATCCGTCAGCGCGCTAGCATGCTCCCGCAGCAGCCTAGACGCCTCAGACTGCAATCGGGTCATGCTGAAAAGCGCCGCCTGATAGTGGTCGCCATCTGCAAGCTGGCGCATTTCAGCCGCGAGAAGGACGCCCGTGCCGATGGGTTTGGTCAGGACCAGGCAGTCACCGGGCGACGCTCCAGATTGAGTGATCGGCGCGTGGTCGAGCTTTCCTGCAATCGAAAACCCGATCGTCAGCTCCGCGCCGCTGCTGGTATGTCCGCCGGATATTTTTGTATCGCAGGCCGAGAATACGTCTCCCGCACCCGCCATAATTTCGCGCATCATCTGGGTCTGCTTCTCTGGGGAGAGCGGCGGTAGTACAATGTGAGCGAGAACCGCTTCTGGTGTTGCTCCCATCGCCCAGATATCGCCCAGAGCGTGGATCGCTGCGACCTTGGCCAGCATGTGCGGGTCCTGATTGAAGGCGCGCAGATGGTCCGTGCTGAAGACCTGGGTGGTCTCGCCATGCTGGATGATCGCTGCATCCTCCAGCGATCCTTCGAGCAAGGTGTCGAGGCCTTTCTCCAAAGTGTCCTGAGCGACTTTGGCGCCGCACGCGCCGCATTGATGCGTGTGCGCATCGAATATTTCGTCGAGCCCCGCCGCCCGTCTCGCAGGCAGAGCTTCGGCCGTCATGTTTGAAGGATGGCGAAACTGGTCCATGAAAGCCTGATCGATGCGATCCTTCAGCCGCCAGACGCGTTTCCCCGAAAGTGCAATGCCCCATTTATCGGTGACCGCAGATTTCCGTCCCGTGGAGATCAGTTTCAAATAGGATTTTTGAGGCGTGAAAGTTCGGTACGTTCGATCTGCAAGATCGGCGCACAGGTTCTCGAACAGGACGGGCGCTTGTCGTACCGCAAACACGCCCGCTTTTGGGCGCGGCGCGTGGGTCAAGTGGGCGCAATCGCCGACGGCAAAGACGTGCGGAGTGTTGGTTGAACGCAGCGTCGGCGCGACTGCAACATACCCCGCCTCCAGATCGAGCGATGTTTCGGAAAGCCAACCATGCGGTGTCGCCCCTGCGGCGCTGACGATAAAGTCCGCCGGAACTATTGCTGCTTCCGGCCCATGGCAAACGCCTTCTTTCGTGAACGCGTTGACGGCCGTTTCTGTCAGGATTTCGATCTCTGCGCGGTCCAGTTCCGAGATGAGTTTGCGTCGCGCACCGGCGCTTGCTTCTCTTAGAATGGACCTCTCCGCTTCGATCAAACTAACCCGGCCGGAGATACCAAGCTCTCTCAAACGGTGGTGCATGGCGAGCGCGAGTTCGACGCCTGCGACACCAGCGCCGATGACAATAATATTCACGGCGCGGCGTTTGACTTGGGCATCGTCAATTAATGTCGTCCAGGCATTTGCAAATCGGCCCAACGGCTTGGCCGGGACGAGGTGGTCCGAGGCGCCAGGTAAATCCATCAAAGCGGACGTGATGCCAATGTCGATGGACAGCGTGTCATAGCAGATATCGGGGCGCGAGTTCAGCTGCACGGTCTTGGCGTCTGTATCGATGCCGATGGCGCGGTCGATGATGAGCCGCGCACCCGCTTGCCGTGCCAGACGGACCATGTCGATATCCAGATCGGCGCGCCCGTAATGACCGGCGACAAAGCCAGGGAGCATCCCGGTATACGGCGCTTTCGCATCTGGATTGACCAAGGTGATTTGCGCCCCGGGGAGCGGTGCCATCGCCCACTTTTTCAGGACCAGGGCATGCGCGTGCCCACCGCCCAGCAGCACCAGGTCGCGCGTGATTGGAAGGGGGCGATTTGATTGCAAGCGCGGCGGCTCCAGAAGTGAGGTTGCGGCGTTCCAAGGTGGCCAAAAAGTGATCAGCCCGGTTTTCCAACCGGGCTGACCAGATCGGATTTCGCTAAGATCATGTCGTCAGCGCGTCGACCACTTGATCATAGACGGCCGCCGCCTTGGCGCGCATTTCATCATCGGTCGCATCCTGAATCGGATGATCGACAAGGACAAATCGCGCATCGCTCATGCCAAGCGCATCGCGCTGAGTCACGGCGGCGTTATGAAACTCGCTGGAAGCGATGGTGACTGCCGGAAGGCCCTGGATTTCAAACCAGACTGTGTCGTGCATACTGCACGTCGTAC
>JANSXJ010000430.1 GCA_024743015.1 Hyphomonas sp.
CGGCTTTTTTTATCGGCGTTGTTCGGAAGCGGCCGCCGCTTCGGCCATTGCAGCCGACTGCGCTGCTCTCGCAGCTTCCAGCACGTTATCCACGCTTAGCGAGTAAAGCGCCTGCTGGTCTTCACCGACATTGGCATACACGGTCTCTCCCAGTCGCCACTCAAAGGCCCCGGCATCGCGTACGGTGATTGTCCACCCCGCACCCATGCGCGGATAATAGGTTTCGCCGGCATTCATATTGCGCGAGCGGAAAACAGTTCCGTCGGATCCGCGAACCTCGATCCAGGCGCTCTTTTTGGCCCGCAACGAGAACTCTTCGTTTGCGTCCGCCTGAAACGCCGCGAAATCGATTTCCTGAACCGTGCTTGGTGCCAGACGGGCGGAGATTGCAAGTTGATCACTTGATGGAGTGTCACCGGGTTGCATCAGCAAGCTGATACCTGTGCCGATGACGCCAACCGCGAAAACAGTCGCAGCCGCAATCGCGATCATTCGGGTCGGGACTTGGCGTCCGACGACCTCAACCGGCATGGCAGACGCATTGGTCGCGCCGCGGCTCGCAGAATAGGCGCTGACGACTTCTTCTTCGGGCAAACCGAGGAAGCGGGCATAGTTTCTCGCCTGCAAACGCAAGATGCTGGCCGGAATGTGTTCGGTTTCCATCTCTTCCAGAGACGCAAGCGTGTCTTGAGACTGACGGGTCTGGCGGGCGACGTCACGCAATTGCAGAGATTTGGCCTCACGAGCTTCGCGCAGCCGTTCGCCTATCGTTTTCACGAGTTCAGCCTCATTCGCATCGGCTGTTTCAGCGTGCGGCGCAGCGTTCAATTTATCGCTCTGACTCTCAGACATCGTTCAGTTTGATACCTTGTAATTCAGCAAGCTCTAACACTCCGTTACGCAATGCTGGGTCCCTCTCTTGCAATAGCCCTGCAAATGCCGGGCCGAACGCTCCGAGATCGAGCGACCGTAGCATGCGTTTGACCGGACCAATACCGCTTCCAGGCATTGAGAGTGATCGATACCCGAGACCAATCAGGCAGAGCGCCTCAAGTGGCCGCCCCGCCCCCTCCCCGCATATGGACACGGGGATATCGAACCGTGCACACGTATCATGAACCTGTTTGAGAAAGCGCATCACCGGACGGCTCACAAACGGATAGCGTTCTGAGACAAGCGGCGTCATTCGATCAGCCGCATGGAAGAATTGCAGCATATCATTGGTCCCAATGGAGACGAAGTCGACTTCGCTGGCAACATCTTCCAACGCATAGGCAAAGGCCGGGGTTTCCAGCATTGCGCCGATTTTAATCTCGCTCGGTCCCTCAAAACCGCGCCTTTGTCCCCAGCTGACCTCGTCGAGCAGCAGCTCTTTGGCCTCGCGAAACTCATGTGCGCTGGTCACCATTGGGAACATTACCGATAGCGGCCCGGAATCAGCCGCCCGCAACAGCGCCCGCAACTGTCGGCGAAAAAGGCCTGGACGATCGAGCGCAAACCGGATGGACCGCCAACCGAGCGCCGGGTTTTCTTCACGCGCATCATTCAGATTGGGCAGAAGCTTGTCGCCGCCGAGATCCAGCGTTCGAAAATGGACCGGGCGACCATCCGCAGCATCCAGAATCTGCCGATACAGGTCGATCTGATCATTCACGCTCGGCAACTTTTCCGACATCAGGAACTGAAATTCAGTTCTGAACAGTCCGATTCCATCAGCGCCGGTATTGTTCAAATGCTGCGTATCCAGACCGAGGCCTGCATTCAGCATCAGTTTTACCGGCACGCCGTCTTTCGATTCAGACGGTTCGTTACGCAGCGCGGCGAACATTGCTTGTCGTTCGCTCAAGATTGCCTGGCGGTTGCCATAGGCTTCAATCAACGGTTCATCCGGGCGAAGATGCACACGGCCATCCTCGCCATCGACAATGATCTGGTCGCCCCGGGACACATGCGTGAGCAGGCCGTCAATGCCGCCCACTGTCGGAATACCAAGCCCGCGTGCGACGATCGCGGCGTGACTGGACGTGGCCACCTCTTCAAGAATAATCGCTGCGTAGCCGGAATTGCCGTAATCCAGCAGCTCAGCCGGACCCAGACGCCGCGCGATTAGAACTTCTGGTTCGCCATTTCGAGGTTTGCCGTTGGATTTTGCCTCTTCACCCCCCGCAAGCATGCGCAACAGGCGGTTGTCTAGATCTTCGAGATCGTGCAGGCGTTCGCGCAAGTATGGGTCTTTGACCTTCTCAAAGCGCGCGCGGTGTTCGCGCCTCAGGCGGTCGACGGATGCCTCCGCAGAGAGGCCGCCACGGACACCCTCACGCAGCTTCTCAGCCCAGGTCGGATCAGACGCGAGCAACTTGTAGGCCTCAATCACTTCGCGGGGTTCACCCCAGAGCCCGCCAATCTCCGCTGCCAACAGGCGATCAATTGACAAATGAAGCTCTTCAAGAGCGGACTCAAGGCGATCTTCTTCAACTTCAGGATCCTCAGCGAAGAATCGCGCCGCCGAGATCACCGGGTCATGCAATCGGACGCGGCCCATTCCAAGACCGCCACACAGGCTACGCCCTTGCAGATTGACAGGTCGCCCTTCCCGCGCGGCATCCGTTTGCTCAGGCCCGGTTTCATCGCTCGGCACGATTTCGGCGAGCACCATTGCAATCGTCTGCAAGCTATCGATCTCATCATCCTGATACAGGCGCTCGGTACGATTCTGAACGGTCAGTACGCCAATAACGCGTCCGCCTTTCAGGATCGGAACCCCGAGAAACGCGTGATACGGATCCTCTCCCGTTTCCGGGCGATAAGAGAAATGCGGGTGCCGCGGTGCGTCCTGAATGGACAGCGGCTGTGCGGTCTGCGCGATCTGGCCGACCAGACCTTCGTCAATTGCCAGGAATGTGCGGTGTATGGCGTCCTCGCGCAGGCCTTCCGTGGCAATCAGCTCCAGGCGATTGTCTTCTGTGCGCCGGTAAACGGAGCACACATCCGCCACCATTGTCCCGGCGATCAGGCGCACGACTTTCATCAGCCGCGCTTCCGTGTCGGACTCTGCGGCCATGACAGACCGCAATCGGTTCATCAACAACCGGGGGATGGAAAAGCTATCAGGCATGCAAGAGCCCAGATGGGGCCTTCACTTAG
>JANSXJ010000399.1 GCA_024743015.1 Hyphomonas sp.
CTGACATCGCCTTTGACCTGGGCGTTGAAAGACACGCGATCACCGGTAATTATTGTGTAACCGTCGACAGTGCCCGTGAGAGAGAGCTGTGTCGCTGTCGCCCGCAGGTCTCCGCCAACATCGCCCACCGTGACATCATAGCCCGCCAGCGTTGCGTCACCCGTTACTGGAGCCGTGATGGCAATCTCCATTCCGGCTGCATAAAGATCCCCTCCAACTGCGCCATTGACGATGATTTCGCGTGCGGCGAAATGAGCCGAACCCGAGATCGGACTTTCACTCCGAACGCTGTTTCCGGACATAAATAGATCATCAATGCCATCGGTGTCATGGACCGGAGAGGGGCCACCGAGAAAGCGATCTGAACCCACTTCGAAAGAGGTCTGTGCCATGGCGATCGGCGTCGCCAGCAATGCCAAGCACAACAGAAACATCAACCGGGCACCAACGAAACTGACTCGTAGCGGCAAAGTGTTATGGATCAGCATGGGTAACCTCCGTTTTTAGACAGGAACGCAATTGAGCAATCGCCGCATCGTCATGTGACGGAATTATCAAGAGATCTGGGAGGTCGGCTTTCAGTTGCAGAACCTTGGCATATGTGGATCGCAATTGCTTGGCGTCGCCAGTCCCTGGAACGCGGTCCTGGAAGATGGCATCGGCACTATAAGCGAGGTCCCCGACCAGCAAGATCGGCGGCCCTAAGGAGGAACGCACAAGCATTGAAAGCGATCCCGGTGTGTGCCCGGGCGTGGGCAATAGGATCAATGAACCGTCCCCCATGACATCAAAGGTGCGGGGGAAGGAGGAAAACACTGCATCGCCACTAGGTTCAAATCGAATAGGACACCATTTCGCGCTGGGGCGTTCAATATGTTCGCGCAATATCCAGTCACGTTCCGGGTGGGGGTCAGATAGCTGATCCCATTCCTTATAACTCACCAAAAGCTCTGCCTGCGGAATATCTGCGATGCCGCCGATATGGTCGAAATGCAGATGTGAGATAATCGCCTTTCGCACCTGTCGCGGCTCAAAGCCGCTTGCTCTGAGCGTTTCGCCAAGCTTGTCTTCCGGATTGATTTCAAACCGAAAGATCCGTTTCAATAACAGGCGACCGATCGCCTGAGATATATATTCAGGGTTGGAAACTATTGCGGGGTCGAGCCCGGTATCAAAGAGAACCAATCCGTCTTTATGCTCGATCAGAAAAACGCTGATCGGCAATCCGACCCAGCTTTGGGAGGTCAACACCCACCATAATTGCGGCAGCGCGCTGCCATTGCGATGCTCCTTATGCTGGAAGGCACGCCCAGTCGAATACGCGTGCACGGCCTTTACCGCGCGCTCATCATAGGTCGCCGAGGCGGTCGGCAGCGGATGTATTGACGCGGTCATTTCGTCCTCGCTCCGAATGTGGATTTTGTAAATTTGTGACCGAACATGATCTGTCCCGCGCTGCGTGCCCCTCTGTCTTGGCTCTGACCTATAACCTTCGTTCCGGGGGGCTTTGATCTTGATCAACGTGGTCGGGATGAGGGCTTGATCACGGTCAAAGCGCCATCGCACGGCAGCGGCATACTGAACGGCAACGCTACAAAGGATCGTACTGATGACCCAGGGATTTGAAACCATCGTGGCCGCTGTCGATATCGATGACGACCTAGGCCATGCGGTCTTGCAAACCGCTGCGGACATGGCCGGTCGATATGGAGCGCAGCTTCATGTCATAGACGCGTGGCCGAAGCTGGTCGATATCGGCTTCCCCTATGCGCGACGGGCCGAGATCGCAGAAATCGAAAAGCATGAAGCGGAGCGCCAAGAGCGCCTATCAACGCTCGAAGCACGTGTGGCGCGCGTGTCAACGAATGCAATCGTGATGGCACCGGTCGGCGACAAGACGGATACACTGGAGACCTATCTGGAAAATGAGAAGGCCGAACTGCTGATCATTGGCTCGCATCAAAAAGGGCCACTGAAGAAACTGTTCAGTGGGTCTGTCTCAGCCGAAATGCTGCAACACGCGCCTTGTGCCGTTCTGGTGGTCACCAAGACGTATGCGGACAGGCTTGCTTAGCGGTCATCCGGCACGACAATAACTGCGCCGGCCGGATTGCTCAGTATTTGATCGGGTTGCTCGATGTAGACCGCTTGTCCGGTTTGTTTCGCGAGGGCGCGGGCGAGTTCGATCGGATTGTCGAATCCGGTTGAAGCATTTTCTGAAACCGCCTCACAGGCGCTCAAGTTAGAGAAGACTATAGCGCCGTCTCGCTCAGAACCGGTCATGCTTCGATAAACCGTATGCGCGGGCACTGGCGCATCGATATCCACCACGTCTACCTCCCCACACAACTGTTTTCCGGGAGAAAGCACATGCGCAGGACGCAGCGCTGCAAATGTGACGGTCAGAGACGCGTGAAAACAGGGACCGAGCGGTTGCGCTGTCAGCCCATCCAATCCGGAAGGTACATCTATCGAAACAACGGGCTCCCGTGCTGTCGTTGCGAGTTCAGCGCAAACGCCCTGAAGCGGCCTCGACAAGCCGCCACCGAACAAGGCATCCAGGGTGATATCTGCGTCATCTGAAAGCGCAGCCGCGAGGGGGTCAACCTTGCCCGACCAATGTTGCGATGCCGTTTTTGGATCGCCGTTCAGCGCATCGACAGGTCCGAGCAGGAAAACAGAAACGTCCCGCCCGAGAGACCTCAATCTGTCTGCCGCGATGAACCCGTCTCCCCCATTGCCACCTGGACCGCACAAGACGCGAATCGAGCCTTCGGGAAATCGCTTATGGAGCAAATCAGCAACGCCCTGACCCGCGCGTGCCATGAGCTCGAAACTGGAACGCCCCGCCGCGAACACAGCGCGTTCGGCCTCATACATTTCCTGTGGTGAGATAATGTAGCGGGTCATCCCCAAACCCTAACTGGCGAGGTCTGAAGATCAATTCTTCGGTCTGAGGACGACTCGTCTTTGATCCCGATCAACGCACATCGTTCACGTGTTTGAGATAGCTCTGACTGGCGCTTGGCCAAATCCGGAGCTTGAACCATGACACATTCCATTCGATCCCCCCTCATGCACGCTTTTTTTGTTGGCGCGACCGCGCTCTTGCTCTCTGCCTGCCAACCTGGAAGCAACACCTATACCTTCCCTGAAGGGGATGTTGGAAAAGGCCGACAGACCTTCATTGAGGTTGGTTGTGTTTCCTGCCACACGGTTGATGGTGCGCGGGGGTTGCGAGATGGTCTTGATGAGGCTGAACGGACCATCGTGCTGGGCGGGGAAAAAGAGCGCACCTACACTTATGGCGAGCTGATGACCTCGATTGTGAACCCGTCCCACAAAGTGTCGCAAACGCGACTCGGAACGATGGTTCAGGAAGACGGGGAAACGTTGATGCGTGATTATAATGACATCCTGACGATCAA
>JANSXJ010000201.1 GCA_024743015.1 Hyphomonas sp.
AGCGTCTGGGAATGACCACTTCTCCATTCCGATATTTCAAAACGTCGCCTGAGATCATCCAGCTCGCGGTGATGATGTATGTCCGGTTTCCGCTGTCATTGAGGAACGTCGAAGACCTGTTACATGAACGCGGGATCGACATCTGCCATGAAAGCGTGAGGCTATGGGTAGATCGTTTCGGCCCCATTTTCGCTGGCAAGATCAGATCTAAGCGCGCTTCATTTATGCGTCAGCATACGCAATGGCAGTGGCACCTCGATGAGGTCTTCGTGAAAATCAACGGCGTCCAACATTACCTTTGGCGCGCCGTCGACCATGAAGGCAAAGTTCTAGAGAGCTATGTCACCAAAACCCGCGATAAGCCCGCGGCGCTTAAGTTTCTGAAGAAGGCGATAAAGCGATACGGCGCGCCCAAGGTGGTGATCACAGATCGCCTTCGTTCTTATGGCGCGGCGATGAAAGTGCTTGGAATGGACGACCGCCAGGAGGTCGGTCGCCATCTCAACAACCGCGCAGAAAACAGTCACCTGCCCTTCCGACGACGAGAACGGGCGATGTCACGTTTCAGGCGAATGTCGAACCTTCAGAAATTCGCCTCGACCCATGCCTCGTTCCACAATCACTTCAATCTAGATCGCCACATCAACCACCGCTCAACGTTCAAATCGATGCGAAACGCCGCCCTTTCCGAATGGCGCCAGCTTCTCCCTGGATAAGAGCCCCTGTTAGCCACGATGCTGGAGACTGGTTCGCATTAGACTGACAGCACCCTTAGCTGCTATCGCGGATGCTAATGGAGTATTTCCTTACGTCCGCTTTTGCTCGCTCACCCGAATTGGTTGGTAGAGGATCGCTGACGGATGTCAGCTCCAGAGAGGATGGCGATTGCCAGTGAAGATGCCTGAGCAGCGGAGTTCACTTCGAGCTTTTCAAAGATGCGCTTCTTGAATGTATCAACCGTGCTACGCTGCACATTCAGCGCACTGGCAATTTCGGCGGACGTGTATCCATCAGCAATGAGTTTGAGCGTTTGCCACTCTCTCAGAGACAAACCAAAATCCCGATGCCTCTCCACATCTATCGTCGCCATGAGCACCTCAAAGCGGCCCAGCATTTTCCAGTCTGAAGTCGTTTCCGAATGTGCCATCTAAAACTCCATTAGTTTGCCGCTCGCTGAGTCGCATGCGGCTCAGATGGTCGTCGAATGAACGCAACTATCGCGACCAGAGAAACCAGGCACCAGGTCCCTTCAAGCACCAAAAATGGGAGATAAGAAATCAACCAGGACGCATAAGCAGCAAGGCCGGCGCCAACAGCGTTCATGGCGCTATAAGGTAACGAACGTCGGTCCAGTACGCCATACACATTCAATGCAAATGCGAACAACAACAAGGATACCCCGGTTGCGCCTACCCAGTCTGAGTATTGAAATGGCTCTAACATCGCGCTTGTTCCTTCAAGATTGCGTTCGTCTGCAGATGATGGGAGGACCGTGCATGACGGCGCGAGCGATGAACTCACAGTGATTACCGAAGACCATAAAGCTAGAATGCGGCTTCATCAGCTTTCCGAAAAATCGGCCATCGCTTGCGGTTTGATGTATCGAGGCAGTTTTTGCCCAGTCTGTTTTGCAGCTTTGATCAGGACTTGTTCGATCCAAGCCGCATCCATGATGTTCATAAACTGGCCGTCAGCATCGAAATTGATATTCGCGCCATTGACGACCATGAAGCCCTCTGCCCCTTCTTTACTCTCAAAAGTGTGGATCGAGCCACCTGGTTCGTAGAGATAGCTGCCCTCAGTTTGCACATCTTCGGGGTGCTCAACATAAGCCCAAGCGCCCTTGGTGGTGTAAAAGTGGACGGTGCCTGTGTGATAATGCGTTGGCAAAATCGTGCCTGGCTCAAACCTAGAATACAATACCCAGAGGCCATTCTCCACATCGATGAAACAGGGTGTCACGTGAACGCCAGGCAGCGCATCTTTGATTTCGGCCCCCTCGTGCCGGTTGAGTGTCAGCAAGTAAGGTTGGTGGTTCACTAGGCTGAGGTCAGCAACGTGCGAGGATGGGTTGGTAGCGGCGGACTCATGAGATACGGACATGAAGGTTTACTTTCGGTTCAGTGTTTTGGATTGGCGGGATGTTTACTCTGCCGGAGCGTTCATCTTCTCCAGCCACCACTGGTTCAATTGCCAGATCGACTTCTCGAGCGGCGATAGACGCCCCTGTTTCGTGAGCGGGGCTTTGAGCCCTTCCCAAACTTTGTCATTGGCATCGATATCTTCGTGATGAACGACACTCACCAGAGCGGCGTTGCCTTCTGCAGCTTCACCAAAGCCGTCCAACGCCAGATGGGATTTGGGTGACAGTAAGTGGATTTTTAACAGCATCCGATCCGCTGCTTGCGGAAACACTTGATACCAAGCTACGCCGGTGCCTTGGAACGCCAATAAGAAATGTGGGAACATCACCGTGGCAAACAGATCGCGTTCTTGCCATGGTTCTAATCCTTCAATTGGTGGTAGCCCAGGCGCTACCTCCTCATGCGCAGACGGCATATGAAGAATTGACCAGGGGCCTGAATTATCTGGAACTTTGGAATCCCTGGCATGGAACAGCGACTCCAAAGATTGAGCATGCGTCGCTATGTGGTGGTAGGCTTCCATGAAGTTCTCGACCAGAACTTTCCAGTTCCACGGACTGTCAAACTCAAGTGTTTTGACAACGACCATCTCTTCGAGCTTGTACTTTTCGAAGTAGCTTGCGTAATCCGCCACTTGCGGCGCAAAAGAGGGCGCGTCTAGGTCGAGGTTTGCCATGATGAAACCGTTCCAGAGCTCGGTTTTGATTTGGGGCAGCTTGCAGTCCTTCTCTGCAAACCCTTCGGCGCCATCCATTAGAGGTGCGCGGATGAGCTGCCCCGTCGTGTCGTAACTCCATGCATGATACGGGCAAGTAAAGAGCTTGCGCTTGCCGTCACCTTCGGCAATTGGCGCAGCGCGATGAAGGCAAACGCGCGACATGACACGAAATTCCCCATCGGTACCATGCACCACCATCACCGGCTGTCCAAACAGATCGAGGGATATGTATTGCCCAGGCTCGGCGATCTGATCCACGCGGGCCAGCGGGAGCCAGCTTTTTCGCATAATCTCTGTTTCTTCCTGCGCATAGACATCTTCGCTGAGGTAAGCCTGCGGTGGCAGCGTGTAAGCGTTTTTCAGGGGCTGACGGACACGCGCAATTTGCTCGGCGGTCAGGTCTGGAATGCGATCGATCAACATGGTCATGCTGGCACTCCTGCTTCTTCTGGTTTCAACAAATCGGACATGCCGAGTTCTGACATGACGAACGCGCGCCATTCCTCGTCGTTCATTGCTTTTCTACCTGCCAATATTTCTGGTGCAGCGATCCCGGGCTCGTATCGAAGCTTTGGATGTCCGGCCGTCGCAGCTTCCAGAATTGTATCAGCGACCAGTTGCGGGTTTTCGCCTGCGATTTCGCCTTCAGACGTGGACGTCACAACTTGGTCATTGAACGCATCATAAGGCGTACCCCGATAGAAGAAGGTCGATGCATCGGTATTGTGCATACTCATTCCAGTGTTGAAGAACGCGGGCCGGATAGTACTGACCGATACACCAAAGCGCGCCATCTCCATCGCGAGGGACTCTGCCATGCCTTCCAGGGCAAACTTGCTGGCGCAGTAAATCGATTCACCGGGAATGCCCGTGACACCCGCCATGGATGAAACGAAAATGACGCGTCCGTACTCTTGAGTGCGCATAACCGGCAACACGGCCCGCGTCATGTCAGCGGCTGAATAGAAGTTGGTCTCCATGACCTGGTGGATATGATGGCTGTGCAGTGTTTCCAGAGCGCCGAAGCTGCTCATACCCACATTGTTGACCAAGACATCAACTCGGCCTGTGATCGACTTCACCTCTTTAACGACATTTCGGTTTTGTGTCGGATCAAGCACGTCATGCTCTAGAACCGTCAGGCTTAGGTCTTGCTCCATCGCCCAAGAATCGAGCTCGACACGGCGCTCAGACGCACGCCGCATCGTGGCAAACACATCAAAACCCGCCCGGGCGAGTGTTTTCGCCGTTAGTTGACCGAATCCGGTCGGGCGAGAGCATCCGGTTACAATGGCTGTAGGCATAGCTTCCTCCTGATTTCGAGGGCGCTGTAGCATAGGTATTTTACCTGAGTCAATTAATTTTGATCGATCGATTTAAATTAGACATTAAGCTTCAACCGCTATAGCCATGCCTCATGAGTAAGAACCAGCCTGACCTAGCCATCAAGAAACGCCGCCCAGTCGGAAGACCTCGAGGAGATGGCAAACCTCATCTGACCCGACAGCGGGTCTTTGAAATCTGCACCAAGCTCATTGCCGAACATGGCTTTGCCGGAACGAGCATTCGGATGATGGCGACTGCATTGGATGCCTCGCCTGCATCACTGTTCAATCTATTCGGATCCAAGGATGGCCTCGTGAATGAGCTGATCTCATACGCAGCTCAGGCATCGCTCTCATTTTACGATGAGCTGAAGCGTGTCGGCGCTGACCCGGAAGTCCTTCTCTACAAGAGCATCTACGAAGAAGTCATCGCAGTCGCATCGGCAGACCAAGACTATGTTGGGATCTTCTATCTTCCCGAACTCAGAAAACCGGAGTTTGATTCCGCACAAGCCGTCCGAACCAGGATGGTGGCACATTATGCAGGATTGATCGAAGACTGCTTAGTCAAGAATACCCTGAAAGCTGACCAATCGCAGCTCGCCGCGGAGCAGGTATTTCAACTGACGGAGACGTCGATTCTGGCGCCGCATTTGGCCGGTGAGCTGACCCCCGAACAACAAGCAAAGGCGACGGCTGATTTCTGCTTTCGCGCATTACGGTGCGATGAGGTCAAATTGCAGAACGTGCGTGAAGCAGCTGCGAAGATCGATCTGAGTATCACGCCACCGACAGCCTAACTGCAATTGTCCCGGATATAGAGGATTTCGCGTCTCAGGAGAGTTTTCTAGTCGTGCCGCGCTTAAATCGAAGCGGACCACAGGCGACCAGAAAATGTCTTTTGCTACCTTTATAGAAATGCAGCTTCCTTACATGCGGCGCTACGCATTCGCGATGGTTGGAAACCTTGAAAGCGCTGATGAATGCCTGGCGCAGGTTCTCGAGGGATTACTCGAAGCGCGCAACAAAGAAACCCCGATCGACCACTTTCGCAAAGTCGATCTATTTGTTCTGCTGCAGTGTTCCATCGTTCAGCACGATCCGAAGAGCGCTAAAGATGTCATGCGACAGCTGGTGCTGCTCTTAGAACTCGAACAGTTCTCGATTGATAAAGTGAGCATGATCTTAGGCATCCCGCTCGATGAGTTATGGCACCTGGCGAACAGTGAGGGTTACGCTTCCAAGTGGAGATCGATGCTCAAAAGAGATCGTTTCTAATGTTTTCTAATGCTCGGACTTAGTCATCCAGCAGACTTTCGGATCGCGCGCGAAGGTAAGAAACGAGATCGGAGTATTCATTGTTGGTCAGATAGGGATTTCGAGCGAGCGAAACCAGGCTCATTAAGCCCAATCGTTCACGCACATTGCCTTTTTGAAAAAAGCGATGAAGCGGTACGGGGCACCGAGAGGGGTTATCACCGATCGACTCCGATCATATGGTGCCGCCATGAAAGAGATCGGGAACGAAGATCGTCAGGAGGTCGGTCGCCATCTCAATAACCGGGCAGAGAACAGCCACTTACCGTTCCGACGAAGGGAGCGCGCGATGTCGCGATTTCGGAGGATGAGTAACTTACAAAAATTCTCTGCGACTCACGCTTCGCTCTACAATCACTTCAATCTAGATCGCCACATCAACCACCGCTCAACTTTCAAATCGATGAGAAACGCCGCCCTCTCCGAATGGCGCCAGCTTTTGGGCGGATAAGGGCCCCTACCCCAAACGCTGCTGGAGACGGCTTCGCAATAGACTGACAGCGCCCGCTTGATTGTTTGTGCCGTCGCATCTCAAGTTAGCGCCGTCAGATCTACGCTGGCACCTCTGTAGATGTGAAGAACTTGGGACGGAACAGCCAAACAACCAGCGCGCCGACTCCGAGAAGGATGATCGTCAGCGTCCCGACCCAACCCAAAACCGGGATTCGCGAGATCATAGTCGCCAAAAGGGCGCCCACCCCTGCCGCTAAGATTCGGCTCGACAAGCGGCCTTCGCCGCTACTTCCGATCATAGAAACGGCTGCGCTCCCCAGCATGTAGACGCCGATGAAATATCCGACGAGCGCGCCGAGCGCAGCGATCAGGAGCGATACGGGCACCAGAATGAATGCAATCCCGGTCATCAAAAGCACGATGGCGGATCCGATCGCTGCGGATAGGGATAAGAAGCCGAGCCAGAACGTCGAGAATGGACGTTTGAATGTGACGTCGCGGGTGTGAGTGACCGGCCTCGGCAGCAAGGCCGCGACCAATCCGACGACAATCGCGACGAACACCAAACGCTTGAAAAACTTCATAACAGGATGGTCGCCATCCCAGATCGCAAGGTCTTCAGTCGCCGCACGCGATCCGGCGGCTGGGCGTCGTTCGACACGATCTTCCGAAATAACGGTTGAGGGGATGTCGGTCATGCCAATCTCGTCCTCGAAGACCAGTAGATTTCCTTCAATCACAGCGGTCTCGGAGAACGTTACATTGCTGGCGGA
>JANSXJ010000022.1 GCA_024743015.1 Hyphomonas sp.
AAGAACACGCTCTTTCGCAGCGGCGTGGAGCTGGGCGATGCGGTCGGATCTATTGGTCATGCGGAAATCGCTTTCGGTTTCAGGCCAAGCAAACGGCACGTCGAGATGGCGAGGCTGGCGCGGTTCAGCGTGTAGAAGTGGAAATCATTGACGCCCTGCTCGGATAATTTCTGGCAGAGCTCGGTTGCGACATTGGCGGTGATCAGCTCGCGGGCTTCGGGGTCGTCTTCAGTGCCTTCATAAACATCATGAAGCCATTGCGGGACGCTTGCCTGGACGACTTTTGCCATCCGCGCGAGCCCGTTGAAGTTCGGCTGCAGCATGATGCCCGGCACAATCGGCATGGTCACACCGCCGGCGCGGGCGCGTTCCAGGAAATTCAGATAGACATCCGGCTCAAAGAAGAATTGCGTAATCGCGCGGTCAGCACCGGCATCCTGCTTGGCCTTCAGGAAAGCGATGTCCTGGTCCCAGCCCTGGCTGTCGGGATGTGGCTCAGGATAGCACGACACGCTGATCTCGAACCGGGCGCCGGGGGCGATGTCATAGTCGCGAATGCCCTGGATCAGGTCGACGCTGTCGCGAAAGCCGCCAGGGTGCTGCTCAAAGCGCGCGCCCATGCCTTCTGGCGGGTCGCCGCGCAGCGCCACGAGGTGGCGAACGCCGGCCTTCCAGAAATCCGTCGCAACTTGCAGGACCTCTTCCTTGGTGGCCCCGACGCAGGTCAGGTGAGCCGCTGGCGCAAGCGGTGTGTCTTGCGCGATCTTGGCAACGGTCTTCTGGGTGCGGTCGCGAGTCGAGCCACCGGCGCCATACGTCACGGAAACGAATTTGGGGGCCATGGGCGACAGGCGCGCGACGGATTCCCATAGCTTGGCTTCCATCTTGTCCGTCTTTGGCGGAAAGAATTCGAACGATACGTTCGGCGCAGGGCTGGCCTGTTGGGCGGCGACGGAAAGCGTATTCATGCGGCGGCTTCCTGTTGATTGGCGGGGCGTGTCGCGGTCCAGATCAAGACACTGAGGCCCTGCTCGAGCGACGCGGGAGGATCAAAGGTAAGGGGGTCTTGCAGAGCGAGCCCGGCAGTATCAGCCCATTCGCTCATGTCTTCCTGGCGGATGCCGAGACGGCGATGGCCTTGCGTTTCGCGCAGGAATTCCAGATCGTGCGGAGCAAAATCGACCAGCAGCAGACGGCCACCGGGTCGCAGGATGCGCGCCGCTTCAGTGAGCACGCCTTCAGGGTTTTCCAGATAGTGTAGAACCTGATGTACGATAACGAGGTCGGCGCTCCTGTCTTCGAAAGGTGTGTGCGTGACATCGCCCTGCCGGACACGCGCGTTCCGAACCTCGGCGCGGTTGAGATTGGCGCGTGCGACGGTCAGCATGTGGTGCGAGAAGTCGAGTCCTTCGGCCTCTTTGGCGTGCGGGGCCAGCAAGGTCAGCATCCGCCCTGTCCCGGTGCCCAGGTCGACGACGCGGTCAAAGGTCTGGCCCTCGACGTGTTGCAAGATGGCGCGTTCGATTTCAGCCTCGGGATAATGCAGTGCGCGCAACTGGTCCCAGCTGTCGGCAATCTCCGAAAAGTAGGTTTCAGCTGACTGCGCGCGGGCCTGGCGGACTTTTTTCAACGCAATGCGATCTTCTGTATAGGGCGCGGCATCGGTGTCGATCTCTTCGAAAACGGCTTGCAGGATCCGTCCGGGCCAGTCTTTGGACCTCGCGCGATAGAAAACCCAGGCGCCTTCCGGCAGTCGTTCGACCAGACCAGCCGTGGTCAGCGTCTTCAAATGATGCGACAGGCGCGGCTGGCTTTGATCCAGGATCTGAACCAGTTCTCCGACCGCCAGATCCCCGCGCCTCAACAGCGCAAGAATCCGCAAGCGGGTGGGCTCGCCTGCCGCCTTCAGGGCGTCTATGATAAGGTCTGGATCGGATGCCATAAATCATATAAACGATCTTTTATATGATTTGCAAGCGCTGAATCCGGGCGTTTTCCACAGAGTGTCGTGTGACCTGCGGGCCACAATTTCGAAGCGTGTCTGAATATTCACGTTAGGTTTATTTGATTTAGCTCATAGAGCACCACATATCGCTCGCGCGAAGAAGGACGAAAATAAATGCGATTAGGCTTAGTCTTGGCGGGCTCGCTGGTAGCTTTATCCGCCTGTGCCACCACAGGCGAGGACGCGTCTCCTTCGGCCGTGTATGACCCCCTGGAAGGCTGGAATCGCGGCGTATTCGCGTTCAATGAGAGTGTCGACAAGGCCATCCTCGAACCGACCGCTAAAGGCTACCGCGCCGTGACCAACGAGCCGGTGCGCGATGGCGTCTCCAACTTCCTGACCAATCTCAACCAGCCAGTCGTGTTTGCGAACACGCTCCTGCAGGGCAAACCCATTGCTGCAGTCGATACAGCGGCGCGCGTTGTGCTGAACTCGACTGTCGGTGTCGCAGGCATTTTCGATCTGGCAACCCGGATCGATATTCCGGAGCATCGAGAAGATTTCGGCCAGACCCTGGGCGTCTGGGGTGTCTCGGATGGTCCATACCTGATGCTGCCACTGATGGGTCCAAGCAATCTGCGAGACCTCGGTGGCCGCGGGGTTGATGCGGCCTTTAACCCATTGAATTATGCAGAATTCGAAGGCGACACTGAGTTCCGCATCGCGACCGGCGTAGTCGGCGCGATTTCAGCGCGCGAGAGCCTGATAGAACAGTTCGACGTGCTCCGCGACCAGCCCGAACCCTATATCGCTTTGAGACGTACTTATACACAACAAAGAGCCGCCGCGATCCGCGATGGCCGTGAGCAAGAAGACCCATTCAAAGATTTGCCTGAATTCGATGATTATGATTTCGGCGATGAAGAAGAGTTCGAGTCACAGGAATAAGATCATGACCTCCAAGAAGTGGATTCTCTCCGCCGCCATGCTGGCCCTTACAGCCTTGCCTTCGTTCGCGGATACGCAAACTGAAGAGTATGTGCGGACCAATGCCAATGATGTGCTGGCCTCGCTGAATGAGCCAGGCCTGGATGCCGATGAGCGGCGCGCCAAGTTCCAGAAATATATGGATGAATTCACAAATCTCGACGCTGTCGCGAAGTTTGTGATCGGCAAATATTCGAAACGGTTCACACCGGAAGAAATGGACGCCTATCTGAAGACCTTCCGCGCCTATGCGCTTGCCGTCTATGAGTTCTACTTCCACGAATATCGCGGCCGTGATGTGAAAGTCACCGGATCGACCGATCGCAATGCGCGTGATTCGATCGTCGATACGGAAATTGTCCGCGCCGACGGTCAGGAACTTGAGGTCAGATGGCGTGTGCTTAATCGCGGTGGACAGTATCAGGTCGTCGATGTTGCGCTGAATGCGGACGGCAATCTGATCTGGCTGGCGATTGAGCAGCAGGCGCAATTCCTGTCCATCCTGGATCAGAATAACGGCTCTGTAGAAGCGTTGATCAATAAGATCGAAAGCATGACGGCAGATCTGGTCGCCCAGCGCCCGCAAGACGTCAGCTAACAGGCAGACGCGCCAAGGGCTTACGGCATCGCTTCACCGCGATAGGCTTCCACAATATCGTAAAAGTCGCGGGCCGAGAGATTGATCTCGGCCGCTTTGGCGGAGTCGGTGATCCTCTCCAGATTTTGCGTTCCGATAATCGGGATGATCTTCGCCTGGTGCTTCAACGTGAAGGCAAGCGCGATATTGGAGACGCTGGCACTATGGGCTTCTGCGATCTTCTGTAGGCAGGCAATCACCTCAGCGCCGCGTGGATGATCTGAGCTCAGACGCGGGATATCGCCGCCAGCCAGCGGCGACCAGGCAAGGGCCGTCGCACCGGTTTCGCTGCACCAGTCAAACGTTCCGTCGATTATCGGGTCCTGGTGCAGGGCAGAGAACTCAGGCTGGGTTGAGACGAGCGGTGCATCCAGATGCGCCTGCAAGGCCCGGGTCTGCGGCACGGTATAATTCGACACCCCGATGAAGCGCGCTTTTCCGGAGCTCACAATATCGTTCAAGGCGCGCGCCGTTTCTTCGACGGGAGCCGTCAGGTCCGGGCGGTGGATCTGGTAAAGGTCCACACGATCAGTCTGCAAGCGGCTGAGCGAGGCGTCCATCGCCTCAGTCAGATAGTCATAGCTGCTATCATAAGGGCGCGGCGGAGTGATGCCGCCTTTGGTCGCCAGGATCATGCGCGAGCGAAGCCCGGGATCGCGCGCCAACACATCGCCCAGAACCGCTTCTGCGCCGCCAAATCCTCGCGGTTCGCCAAACCCGTAAATGTCGGCGGTATCGATCAGCGTCATCCCGGCATCGAGAGCCGCCCGGATCTTGGCATCGGCATCTTCCACGGAGGATTCGGCGAAGCGCCAGCATCCGTACGCGATCGCCCCGACCTCGACTTGTGTTTTTCCGATTGCGGTCTGTCTCATGATGTTTATCCACGGTTGAGAGGGGAGTGTTTATCGAGTGCGAGCGCAATGTCTATCTATGGCCTGACCCTGACCACGAGCGGTGAACTTGTTTTTCGAGGCTTTGCGTGAGCGAATCGTATCGAACCCCCCTGGCGCTTGGGCGGGATCCATTGGTGGCCGTCTTTTGGGTTGTCTTTGCGCCAGTCCTGTTCCTGCAAAGCTCGGGCTTGATCGCAGCGCTGTTTCTGTCACCGTTCGAGTCCGGGACCGAGGCCGAGATAGACGCATATCAATTCCTTTGGCGGGTCAATTGTGTGGTGATGTTCGTCTGGTTCGCACTCCTCAGCTATTGGAGTAACTGGATCGGAGCGGGCCCGTTTGCGGGCCGCATTCGTGTCGACATGCGCTGGCTGGTGGTTGGGATCATGCTCGGTCCGGCGCTGATCCTGTTGCCGAGTTTCATTGTTGGCAGCCTTATGCCCGAAGGCGAGTGGCGCTACCGGGAAAGCTTCAATACCGACATCTTCGCCCCGCATAACTGGACGCTGGCTTACGTTTTCATGGCAGTGGTTATGGCACCGGTGGTCGAGGAAGTTACGTTCCGGGGCGTCGCACTCGGCGCTTTGATCTCGCGCGATATCGGTCCGGTGGCGGCGATCATCCTTTCCAGCGCAGCTTTCGCGCTGATCCACATGCAGTACTCTCCCGCTGCCATGATCGTTGTGTTTCTCAGCGGGGTTGGCTTCGCGATCCTGCGCCTGGTCAGCGGCACGGTCAGTGTTCCGATTGTCGCGCACGCGGTGGCGAATGCGGATGTCCTGGTGCTGCAATGGCTCGCCGCAAATCCCCCAGCGTGAGGGGTTGCCTGAGGGCGTGAGACCGGCCATGTCGGGCGACATGAGTGACGCTTTAACCCGAGAACAGATCTATGACGTGCCGGCGGGCTATCAGCCGCTGCCATGGCATCGTGGTTTTGGGCGCCAGGTCGGACCCCTGTTTGAAAAGCGCGACGAGAACGGTCTGACGCGGGCGTTTCGCGTCGGTGAGCATCACACCAATGGCATGATGAATGCGCATGGTGGCATGGTCATGACGTTTGCCGACATGGCCTGGGGCGCTGCGGTCGAAAAAGACGAAGACACCTGGTGGGTCACCATTCGACTGGTCTGCGATTTTCTCTCCGGGGCAAAGCATGGCTCCTGGGTCGAGGGGCGCGGCGAAGTCCTGTCCATCATCGACAATATTTACACAGTCGAGGGCCGGATCTGGTGCGGCGAGAAAACGCTGATGACCGGAACCGGGATCTTCAAGATCATTGAAAAGCGAGTTTAACCTGTGGCCGACGATATCAAAGAACTAAGCCCGGAAGAGGCCAACCTGCTCGCCCGTTATCACGGCGCGAAACCCGACGCGCCATCCTGGTTCGAAGAGGCGGTCGCCACCCCGTATGAAGAACAGTTTGTCGACCTGGACGGCATCCGGATTCGCTACCAGGCCTATGGTGATCCCAGCCTGCCGGGCCTGCTGCTCTGCCACGGCAACGGCGCACATGCACACTGGTATGATTTCATCGCACCGTCATTCGCGACCTCCTACCGGGTCATTTCCATGTCTTTCTCTGGCATGGGCGAAAGCAGCTGGCGTGACAGCTATAATTTCGACCGCTTCAGCGAAGAGCAAATCGCCGTTTGCGACCATGCGGGACTGTTTGAAGGCGGGCGTAAACCCGTCATTGTCGCGCACTCCTTCGGCGGCTTCATCACCATGAACACCGCCGCAAAGCATTCGGACAAATTTGCCGGCGTGATGATCGTCGATAGCGGCATTCGCCCGCCGGAGGATGAGTGGTCCGGACCACCCGTTCGCTCGACCCGAAACCGGGTCTATGCCTCCCTGGAAGCTGCGCTGGCCCGCTTTCGACTGGCACCGGCTCAGCCTTGCGAAAACCATTACATCGTCGACTATATTGCCCGCCATAGCCTGAAAGAGGTTCAGAACGAGGCTGGGCAAACCGGCTGGACCTGGAAATTCGATCCGGGTGTGTTCGTGAAGTTCGAATTCGACAAGATGTCGACCAACCTGCTCGCGGGAATAACCTGCCGCGTGGCAATGATGCGGGGCGCTGACTCGGTCCTCGTCTCGAATCGGATCTGGGACTATATGCGCGGCTTGCGCGAAGATATGGACATGGTGTCGATCCCGGATGCCCAGCATCACGTCATGCTGGATCAGCCCCTCGCTTTCATCGACGCGGTCAAGCAACAACTCAGCGCCTGGTCCTATTAAGTTTCGCGTTGCGTTTTAAGCGCGAGCGGTTAAACACCGCGCGCCATGATCGAAATTGTTCCAGAAACGCCTGACCAGCACGCCGAAGCCATTGAGGCTTTGTATGACCGCACCTTCGGGCCTGGCCACTTCGCCAAGACCGCAGAACGCTTGCGCGAGGGCAATCAATCGCGCCCGGATCTGACGCGCGTGGCGGTCTCGGACGGGGGCGTCATTGGCGTCTGCCGGATTTGGCCAATTGTCGTCGGTGAACCGCGCGTACCGGCCGTCTTTGTTGGTCCGGTCGCCGTGGACCCCGACTTTCAGGGCCAGCGTCTCGGACTCTCTGTCACCGGAGAAGCCCTGGAAGCCTCAACCAAGGCCGGATGTGGCGCAGCGGTGATTATCGGATCCCCGATCTATTTTGGCGAGCTCGGCTTCACCTTGGTCGCGCCCGATCGGTTTAGCTTCCCGGGGCCGCAGGACATGTCACGCGTCATGGTTCGCGATCTGAGCGGCAGCGCGGATGATCTGTCTGGGGCGATCCGCGCCTATTAGCGCCCTTCGCGACGCCACGCAGCGAGCAGCGCCAGCAAGATGAGGCCAATGGCAAGCAGCCCCGGCAGAAGAGGCAGGCTGGTGGAGCTGCGCACAGCAAAAGCCCCGCGTTCACGCAATCCAATCCAGTTGCCGCCGCTCGCATCTGCGCGCCGTCCGACCATGCGAATATCCGGCACCTGACCTGGACGCGCGATGGAGTAAATCCCTCCGCCGGAGCTTTCACTGAGCGGACGAAGCACCTCGCCCGTCGCTTCGAGTGCCGCGAACTCACGCGGATTTGCCGGCCCGTTGAGGGCAACGGCTTCGAGGCCGCCGGATTGCGCCCGGTACAGGCCAAGCTGATCGACCGGCACTTCGGCGCTATAGCTGCCCGGTCCTTCCTCGCGCCAGCTGGGCTCGAGAAAGCTGCCATCCGGTGTTTCGATCACCAGCGGTGCCGCGCGGTCGGCCAGCGTCCGAAGATTGGCGCGCACCGTATCGCCTTGTGTAATCAATTGCAGTTGCCGCTCATCCAGCTCGGGCTCTTTCATCAGCCAGTGCACGGTGCGGCGGATCAGGTCCGCAAACGGACCGCCGCCATCATAACCACGCGCCCAGAGCCAGATCTGGTCTGACAGAAGCTGCGCAACGCGTCCGTCACCGACTCGGTCGACCGCCAGCAGCGGTTCCCCTGTTGGTGTGCGCATCAGGACATCGCCGGTCTCGTCAAACGCCTCAATGAAGCGCAGCCACTTGCCCCAGGTTCGACCGGTAAAGTCTTCCGTGATCGTGTGGCGCATGCCTTCTTCGGATAGCTCGGGGACAATATCCCGCGTGACAATATCGCCCGTCGGCAAAGCCGGAAGGATTTGTGCAAGCGGGGTGCGGGCGAGACTGGCGGGACCGGCGAAACTCTCGCCCGCGACGACGAGCAAAGCGCCGCCTTCATCGACATAGCGGGCCACATCAGCGAGGTATCCCATCGTGATCACGCCGCGCCTTTCATATTGATCGAAGATGATCAGATCGAAGCCATCAAGCTTGTCTTCGAACAATTCTTCGGTCGGAAAAGCGATCAAAGCCATTTCCTCGAGCGGCGTGATGTCCTGTTTGTAAGGCGGGCGCAGGATGGTGAAGTGGACGAGATCGACGGATGGATCCGACTTCAGCAAATCGCGCCAGACCCGCCCCGAGGCGTTCGGACGCCCGGTCACCAGCAAGACGCGCAGGCCGTCGCGAACCCCTGAAATCGTCGCCGCGGTGCGATTATTGGCGAGTGTCAGTTCCTGCGTCCCCTCGGGCGTTTCGAACACGACGATATTGTCACCGCGCCGCTCCACCTCGATGAACAGGCTGGTATCTTCGCCAGCTTCAATATAGGCGGCCTGATTGCGTCCACCATTGATTGCATAGGTGACGGGTACGGTGCCGCCTTCAGGGTCATCGACCCGGATGATGAATTCTGCCTCATCACCAACAATGTCAAAGTTTGGCGCCTGGACGAGCGTAATTCGCCGATCGCTGGCGTCTGGATCGCCGGTAATCAGGCCGTGAACGGGCCCGAGGTCGCGGATCCGCGAAAGATTTTCCGGCATGTCGTGGATCTGCCCGTCGGTGATCAGGATCGCGCCGGCAATGCGGTCACGAGGGACATCCGCCATCAGGCCTTCCAGCGCGCCCATCAGACGCGTGCCATCGCCTTCTGTTTCGGTTTCGACGACGCGCAGATCGATGGAAGGATTGGCCTCAAGCTCGGTGCGAAGGGTGTCATAGGCTTCGCTGGCAATCTCTGTCCGTTCTCCGAAACGCATACTGTCAGAGCGATCGACGACAATCGCAGCGACGGAGGGCAAGGGTTCGCGTTCTTCCTCGACAATGGCGGGATTGGAGAGCGCCAGCAGGCCCAGGGCAGCGGCAAGGCTGCGCGTCAGCCAGGCACGGCGAAAAGCAATCGTGTAAATCGCCAGTGCGAGCACGGTCAGGACAACCAGTCCCCAGAAGAATGGCCAGCTCACCAGCGGGTCAAATGACAGGCGGGAGACTTCCATCATGGGATGACCTCGCCGTCCGAATTGGAATCGAAATCACCGACGCCCTCATCTTCTCCCAGGCGTTCGAGGAGCGCCGGGATGTGGACCTGATCCTCTTTGTAATTCCCGGTCAGAATGTACATGATCAGGTTGATGCCGAAGCGGATGGACATTTCGCGTTCCAGGTCACCGCCATCTACCGAGTAGATCGGACGCCCGCGCTCATCGACGGCCCAGGCCGCGAGATAATCGGCATCGCCTACAAAAAGGCGGCTGACGCCGTCGCCGCGTCGCTCAGTCTTGTCGGCTGCGCCTGTCGCCTCAATCCAGAGATTGCGGTTGGAGTAGCGGCCCGGGAAAGACTGCAGCAGATAATAGGACCGCGTTAGCACATGGTCTTGCGGCACCGGCGCGAGCGGCGGTGTGTCGAGACCCGCCAGAACGGTTTCGAGCCCCTCGAAACTGTTCCCCGCCCCAACGTTTCCGCCGCGCCGTGTGTCGATGAACAGAGCGCCGCCATTGCGCATATAAGCATTCAGCCGTGCGACCGCCGTTTCGCTGAACGGCTCCGGTGTATCTGGCAGGGCCAGGAACAGAACAGGATAAACGTCGAGCGCGTCTGTCTCGAGATCGACCGAATGTGGCTCAGCAGGCTCAACGCTGGACCGGCGAAAGAGCACGTTGCGCAGGCCGTCCAGGCCCGCCTTGGTGGCCCGGTCGGTTCGTTCATCGCCGGTCTCGATATAGGCAAAGCGCATGTCCAGCGCGGCAGCGGTTTCCTTGTCGAGATTAGCTTCGTTCTCGAACGTGCTGAACTGCGCCAAACTCTCGCCAGGGACCGCGAACGTGCCCCCGATGAGCGTGACCGCGATTACAGCTGCGCTCCGGCGCAAGGCGGGCAATCGTCCGGCCAGCGCCAGGGCGACAATCAAGTCGATGCAAAGCAGAATAAGCGCCGCCGACAGCAACAGACCGCCCAGTCTGAACGTGCGCGCATCAGTGTCTCCGAGCAGGGTTGCCGCGGCGGGCCAATTGGTAACCGGAATAGCGCGATACTCTGATGCGACATTCAAGGCCCGCGTGCCCGCTGGGCCCTGATAGAGGCCGGGCGGATGCTCTTCGGATGGTGAGACGGCGCCAAAATCGCTGGCACGAAGCGGTGTCGCGCCAGCGCTGGGCTGCGTCAATTGTCCCGCCCCGTTGAGGGTGAGACTCGGGGAATACAACCCTTCCTCATCGCTGATCGCTTCGCCGCGACCGGCGGCAATAGACCGCCGCAGCATGTCGACGAACACGCCTGCATAGGGCAGGTCAGACCAGTCTGGTCCGGCCGTCACATGGAACAGGACGAGTGTGCCCTCGCCGCGACGATCAGCGGTGACCAGCGGGCTGCCATCTGCCAGTCGCGCCCAGGTCCGCCGTGCCAATTCCGGGCCTGGCCGGGCTAAGACTTGCTGGCGAACGCGAATATCACCGGGCGGCGTGAGGCCCGCAAAGGGCGATGCGTCTGGGAATTCGCCCAGCGGCTGCGGATCTTCCCAGGTCAGTGTTCCGCCAATCGCGCGGGATGAACGACGCAGCGGCGCCGGGATCAAAGTATCGCCAGTCTCACCGGCTTGCGGCCCGGCCATGCGCGGTCCGGCAAACCGGATCAGCGCACCGCCATCTTCGATCCAGTCGGTGAGTGCGGTTTCTGTCACGCCATCAATCTGGCCAATATCGGTCAGGATAATTGCGTCAGGGTTCTCGTCGATCAAATCGATAAGCTCGCCTTCCGAGATGGTCGCGAACGGCTCGAGCGCCTTGCGGACATAATGGATATCCGAGAGCAGCGGCTGAGCAGTGCTGTCTCCACTGGCCAGGCCCACGCGTCTTGTCCGGTCGGCGCTGTCCCAAAGCCAGACCGTGCCCGGTGTCGCTGACCCCGTGACCTGGAAACGGGCAATCCGCGACAGAGCTGCAGGGGGAAGCGAGAAGCTCGCCGTCGCAGTGTCCTGTCCGGTCTCAAATACGAGGTCGGTGGTTGCCAGGGCGGCGCCGTCCAGCGTCAGCGCCGACATGAAGTGCGTGGACGGGTCGGAACCGTCTGCGCGCGCGGCGGTGAGCTGAACGCCATTCGCGTCCGAACTGAGCCGCGTGACGGCGACCGGTCCGCGTGCCCTCGCCGCATAGATGCTGAGCGGGGCCTTCTGGATCAGCGCTTGCGCGAACGGACCCGCGCTTTCCGGGTCGAGCCCGTCCGTCAGCCAGAGAATGCGCCCCGGTTGCAACCGACTCTCGTTCAGGCGTTCCAACGCCGCCGCGCGGTCAATGCCCCAGGCCTGAGGCTCCAGTGAGCGAATGCGCGCCTCGAAGGCCATCCGGTCGAGCCGCTCGGCGGGATCGGCTTCAATGGCTCTCGGTGCGGTGAGCAAAATATGCGCGGCTGTGTCGCGCGACTCACCGTCCATGGCGGACAATGCGGCCGCGCGTATCTCTCCCCAGCGTGCGGCGCTGGTCCAGCCATCATCCACGATCACTAAAACAGGTCCGCTTGCCTCTACGCCATTCTGTGCACCCGGTGCATAGATTGGCATGGCCAGTCCGAGGATCGCGAGCGCCGCTGCACCGAGCCGCAAGAGCAGCACCCACCAAGGGGTGCGCGCCGGGGTCTCTTCTTTCGGATCTACATCTTCGAGCAATCGGAGACTGGGGAGTTGTTCCTGCTTTGGCGTCGGCGGCGTCGCCCGCAAAATGTACCAGATGACCGGGAGGGCGATCAGTCCCAATAACGTCAGCGGTGCCATGAACAGGAACGGCCCAAGCGTCATGCCTTGCCCCCCAACATTTCAAGTGCAGCAAATAGCGCGGCCGCACCGCGCAAGGCCGTTTGGTCGGTGCGATGACGCACCAGAGTCCATCCCATACTCACCGCGAGTGTTTGAAGCTGGTCCTGATGCGCGGCGAGCTTTTCAAGATAGGTGTCTCTGACTGTCTCGGCGCGGCCGAACAAGCGATCCAGCGCGGTTCCCGGACGGCTGAACCGGGTGCGGCCAACGAACGGAAACTCATGTTCGATCGGATCGCTAACCGCTAACAAGACGCCGCTGCGACAGGAGCTCGCCAGGGGCGCGAGGCGCGCTCGCCAGGCATCGACCCCATCATAGAAATCGCTGGCAATCACGGCGATTGCCTGAGACCGCGGAGGCGCGAGGTCACCGCTTTGTGTCGCAAGAAGATCTTCCGCCAGCTTGTCGGGAGCTGACTTGCCGAGGCTTGGCGCGCGGCTGCCGGTGATCATGCCGATCCGCTCCCCATCCTTGGCGAGCGTAATGCCGAGCGCCAGCATGATGGTGCGGGCCCGGTCTGCTTTGGTTTCGCGTCCAGGATCGCCAGCCCAGTCGAACCCGGCATGCGGATCATTCCAAAACAGGATGGTCCGAGCCGTTTCAAGCTCTGTCTCGCGGACGAAATACTCGTCGCCCCGGGCGCTGCGTCGCCAGTCAATACGGTCGGCGGCATCGGTCTGGGCGTAGCGTCGATATTGCCAGAACTGCTCACCCGAACCGGCGCGCTTGCGACCCGCCGCGCCTGGATGCACAAGGTCGGCGGCGGCGGCCTGCAGCGAGACATCCGGCAACTGGCGAGCCAGCGCTTCAGCTTCAGCACGGAGCGTGGTGAGAGAAATCACGCGGTCATTTGCCTCCGGACTAGGCCGCCTTTCGAACCAGTTCGTCGATGAGCGTGTTCAGCCCGGGCGCTTCGCCGGTTGGGTCGTAGCGCATCCCCATGCGGTGTGCGAGGCACGGTTCGGCCAAGGCTTCAACATCCTCGATGCTCGGCGCGAGACGGCCGCGCAGCAGCGCACGCGCGCGGCAGGCCAGCATCAGGGCTTGTCCGGCGCGCGGACTTGGACCCCAATCGACGAAGCGGCGAACGCGGTCATCTTCGCTTTGCTCAGGACGGGCGTCCCGGACGAGGGCAAGGATGGCGTTCAGAACGCTTTCGCCGACGGGCATTTTGCGAACCAGGGCCTGCATCTCGATCAGCGTTTCCGCGGACAGGGCGGTTTCAACACTTTGCTCTCCGCTGCCCGTGGTTTCGATCAGGATCTTTCGTTCCGTATCGAGGTCAGGATAGGTGACATCGATCTTCAGCAGGAAGCGGTCCAGCTGGGCCTCGGGAAGCGGGTAGGTGCCTTCCTGCTCGATCGGGTTCTGCGTCGCGAGGACATGGAAAGGCGGTGGCAGATCATAGCGGACACCGGCAACCGTCACATGCTTTTCCTGCATGGCCTGCAACAGCGCGGACTGGGTGCGCGGCGAAGCACGGTTGATCTCGTCGGCCATCAGGAGCGAGGTAAAGATCGGTCCCTTGATAAATCGGAAGGCGCGGCTGCCATCGGCGCCTTCATCGAGCACTTCCGAGCCGAGAATATCGCCTGGCATCAGGTCTGGTGTGAACTGGATGCGGGCATTGTTCAGGCCGAGCGCGGTACCAATCGCCTCCACCAGGCGCGTCTTGGCAAGCCCAGGTGCCCCGATGAGCAATGCGTGCCCGCCGGCAAGGATGGCCGACAAAGCGAGTTCGATCACCCGCTCTTGTCCGAACACGGCCTTGCCGATCTCGGACTTCACGTTTGCAAGGGTTTCACCGGCGGCCTCCGCCTGCGCCACGATGGCTGGATTGTCGTCTGCCATGAGCACTCCGTCTTCACTATCTACACTAGTCGCACTAGGTCTAGGCGAGAACATGGCGGAGCACCACATGAAATCGGATGGAAAATCAGTGATCTCCCTCGACGAGGTTCTGGCCGCGATCGCGCCGGACGGAATCGATGGGCCGCTGCCACCAGTACACTTGTGGACTCCGGAGCGTTCAGCCGACATTCAGATGGAGATCCGCGCAGATGGCAGCTGGTGGCATGAAGGCAGTCGGATCAAGCGCCAGCGCCTGGTCAAACTGTTTTCGCGCATCCTCCGCAAGGATCCGGATGGTGAGATCTATCTCGTCACGCCCTATGAGAAAGTCATCGTTCATGTCGAGGACGCGCCCTTCATCGCGGTGCGCGTTGATAGGGTCGGCGAGCCAGGGCGTGCGCAGGGACTGGCCTTTACGACCAATCTTGGTGATGTGGTCCTTGCTGGGGACGCGCATCCCATTCGCGTTGAGACGGATCCGGAAACCCTGGAGCCGAGCCCTTACGTGCTCGTGCGCGACGGGCTTGAAGCAAAGCTGTCCAGGCCGGTCTTTTACGAGCTTGCAGAAATGGCCGAAGCCTATGAGGGCTCTGCCGGGCAGCTCGGCGTCTGGTCGCAAGAGCGGTTTTTTGAGTTGGGACCTGCAGCCTGATGAGTTTTACGACACTGGACGATTTCCTGATGCGGGCAAGTGACCGCCTGGACCCGATTTCGGGCAGGTCGAGCATGGCGGAAGTCGGGGATCTGGACCTGGTGGATCGCGAACGCCTGACATCGATTCGCCCTGCGGCGGTTTTGATTCCCGTGATCCCGCGTCCTGAGGGCCCAACCGCGCTGCTCACCCAGAGGCCGGATACAATGGCGTCACACCCCGGTCAGGTGGCGTTTCCAGGCGGGAAAGTTGATCAGGGCGACGCGGATGAAGTGGCCGCAGCGCTGCGCGAAGCCGAAGAAGAAGTGGGGGTGATCCCGAATACGGTCGAGCTGATTGCCCGCTCGGCGCCCTATGTTACAGGGACCGCGTTTCGAATCACGCCGGTGATCGGTGTGTTGCCGCCGGACTTCCAGGCGCGCCCCGATCCGACGGAAGTTGCGGATGTGTTCGAGGCGCCGCTCGATTTTCTGTTCAACACGACCAACCATCAAACGGGGCAGGCCTATTGGAAAGGCAAGCATCGACGCTATGTAGAAATGCCCTGGCAAGGCTTTCGCATCTGGGGTGTGACGGCTGGGATCATTCGTGATCTATATGCCAATCTGTACGAGACCTGAGGAGCAATAGGTTTGGGCGCACGTATTCTATTCCAATTGGTGCTGTTTCTGCTGCCATTCATCCTGTTTGGGGTGTATCGGGTGGCGATTGCGGAAGCTGAGCAGGAGGGGCGCAAGCCCTGGCCAATCCGGTTGCTGTTCGGAGTTGGTCTGGGACTGGCTGTGGGATCCTGGCTGATCTTCATCTTCCTCGACCGCGGCGGCCGTGAAGAGTGCTATCGCCCGACACAGATTGTCGATGGCGTCGTCGTTCCGGGTGAGCGTTATCCTTGTGAGAAAGACCTCGGATCGATTGGTCAGCCGAAGACCGAAGACCCTGGCGGGCGCGCCGATGGTGTCGGAGAACGCCGCAACTTTGACGGGGACCGCATCGAGATCGACGAAGATACGGCTGAGACCCTTGAAGACCCTGAACGCTGACTGGCTCACCGCTGACGACACAAGGCAGGTGATCGCGGCGCTGCAGGCTGCGCGTGCGGATTGCGCGCGATTCGTCGGTGGCTGCGTGCGAAATACGATCATGGGGCGGGATGTCGATGATATCGATATCGCCACTCAGCTGACCCCTGAGCAAACCCAGTCGGCACTTGAAACCGCCGGAATTCGCGCCATTCCCACCGGAATCGAGCATGGAACGATCACCGCGATCGTGAACGGGAAACCTTTCGAGATTACCAGTCTTCGCCGCGATGTGGAGACCGATGGCCGCCGCGCCGTCGTCGCTTTTACGCAAGACTGGGCGGAGGATGCGCAGCGCCGTGACTTTCGCCTGAACGCGCTCTACGCCGCCCCGGATGGCGAAGTGTTTGATCCGGTCGGTGGCGGTTTCGAAGATGCTGAGGAAGGCCGTGTCATCTTCATTGGTGATGCGAATGAGCGTCTGCGCGAAGACTATTTGCGGATCCTGCGCTTCTTCAGGTTCAATGCCTGGTATGGCGCTGAGATGGATATGGATGGGCTCGCCGCCTGCGCCCGGCAGCGCGCTGGCCTCGAAAAGATTGCTCGCGAGCGGATCTGGAAGGAACTCAAAAAGCTCCTCAGCGCGCCGAACCCGCGTGTGGCGGTCGAAGCGATGGTCGAGAGCGGCGTTCTCGACATTGTTCTGCCTGAGCATCGCGGCGCGGAGGGGCTTCACAATCTGGAACTGACCGAACAATTGACCCGAGTGGAGCCCGACCCGATGCTGCGGCTGATGGCGCTTTTGCCGCGGTCGGCGCAGGCTGTGCATCAGACCCAGCAGACGCTGCGCCTGTCGAACCAGGAATCGCAGCGCCTGACGGTTTGGGCGGCGGACAATCTTCCAGAGCCGGTTGGTATGAAATCCAGGGAGCTGCGCGCCACTTTGTTCTGGCATGGCAAGCAGGCGGTCGTGGATCGCGCCATGTTGGCAGGTGCCGATGTGCGCGATCTGCTCGCGGCAGTGCGCTCCTGGCGCGAACCGGAGTTCCCGATCACGGGCGATGATGCGCTGGCGGCGGGGCTTGAGGGACCTGCAATCGGCGAAGCACTGAGCCGGGTGGCCAGGGTCTGGGTTGAAAGCGACTTTTACCTGGAACGCGCGGCCTTGTTGCCGCTGCTAGTTAAGGAACAGGATTGAGCCGTTCAGATAGCCGGCGAAACTGACCCAGACGAGATAAGGTATCATCAGGATGGCAGCCGTCGCGGAGTGTTTCCAGAATGCCCTCATCGTGGCGAGGATCAGAATCCACAACACGACCAGTATGATCATCGCCAGCAAGACTTCCTTGAACCCGAAGAACATCCAGCTCCAGGCGAGATTGAAGGCCAATTGAAGGAAGTACAGGCCGAGTGCCCCGGAGCAGGCGGAAAAACTGCCCGCCTTCACCCGAACCAGAATCGCGGCAAAGGCCATCAGCGTGAACAGGATCGGCCAGACAATTGAGAACACATAGCCGGGCGGGGTCAGCTCTGGTTTGTCGAGCGCGATGTACCAGATTTCGACAGCCTTGCTGGATACAACCGCCCCGAGGCCCGCTGTAGCAGCGGTTACAGTAGCGATCACAAATGTGATCATCGCAGCCGGTTTGTGATCCTCCATGTAGGAGCCGTATCAGCTCACTGGAGATTCGTCACCGGCCTTACGGCCATTTCACCACAGGCGGCATGGATGACAGGATGCTCGTGACATTGCCGCCGGTCTTCAGACCGAATGTCGTACCGCGATCATAGAGCAGATTAAACTCGACATAGCGGCCGCGGCGGATCAGTTGCTCATCCCGCTCGGCTTCGGTCCAGCCTTCATTCATGCGGCGGCGCGCCAGCTTGGGATAGATGTCAGCGAATTGCTTGCCGACTTCCTGAGTGAAGGCGAAGTCGCGCTCCCAGTCGCCGGTATTGAAGCGATCATAAAATATCCCGCCGGTGCCGCGTGGCTCTTCGCGGTGGGGCAGGTAGAAATACTCGTCGCAGCGTTGTTTCATATCCGGATACCAGGCCTTGTCGAACGGGTCGCAGGCAGCCTGCATCGCGGCGTGGAAGTCGACGGTGTCGGGAAAATCATCCTGGCGTTGATAATCGAGCAGGGGCGTCAGATCGCCGCCGCCGCCAAACCAGCTCTCGGATGTGACCAGCATGCGTGTGTTCATGTGCACCGCAGGCACACGGGGATTGTGCAAGTGGGCAATGAGCGAAATGCCCGAGGCCCAGAAGCGCCCATCGGATTGGTCTGCGCCCGGAAGGCTTCCGAGAATTCGCCATAGACTTCAGAAAAATGGACACCGACTTTCTCGAAGAACTTGCCCCGCATGATCGCCATGCGGCCACCGCCCAGGTCTTCGTTGCCGTCCCCTCGGCTCCATTCGGTTTTCTCAAACCGGCCAGGCTCGCCCGAATAGAGCGGGCGATCCGCTTCATCTTCCAGCGCCTCGAACCGGGCTATGATATCGTCTTGAAGGGATTTGAACCATTCGGAGGCGCGTTGTTTCTGTGTCTCGATTTCGGTCATGACGGGTCCTGTAATTGAGCGAGCGCCAGCGCTAAAGAGCCATTCGCAGCGACAGTATCGGTAAAAGTCCGTATCGGGGGTGGAAATTGTGTCGCACGTCTAGCAGCGGCTGCTGCTTGAAATCATCCGCGAGGCAGGCTAGGCGGGCGAGGTTAGACGGGGAGGCTTGCGGCGCTGCGCCGCAATGATGCTTTCCCTCAATCTGTGTATTTAGGCTGCAAAGTCATGCCGAAGGAAGAGAAGACGTGAGCGCATCTGATACGACGGCCCCGGATCATGTCGACGAAGAACGCCGGGATTTTATCCATATTGCCGCAATTTC
>JANSXJ010000151.1 GCA_024743015.1 Hyphomonas sp.
ATAATATATTAGTGTAATGAGGGCAAGACGTCGAGAAGCAAGCGACGAAGGCCGAAAACGCGCGTCCTGTTGAGCAAATCGGGCGCGAGGCGATCGTCGTCGGGCGGAGGCTCGAGTCCGACATACCGCAAATCTCGGGCTTGGAGCAAACCGCAGCTTCAGCGCGTGTGACCCGCCGGCCATCGATCCGGGATCGGCAGATCGGCTGCTAGGGGGCTTTGGCCGGTTCCGAGGCGCCACGAGGGGAAATCGCGGTTCAGCTTTCGCTGGATCGCAGCATTGGCGCTGGTGCGTGCGGAGGATGAACATGGCAAATATCGAGTTGAAATCGGTCGCGAAGCGCTTCGGGCCTCTGCAAGTTCTTCACGGCATTTCGATCTTCATCGAGAACGGAGAATTCCTTGTCCTGGTCGGACCTTCGGGATGCGGAAAGTCGACGTTGCTGCGGATGGTCGCCGGACTGGAGGATATCTCCGGTGGCCGGATCGAGATCAATGGAAAGGTCGTCAACCACCTCGCGCCGAAGGAACGCGACATTGCGATGGTTTTCCAGAACTACGCGCTCTACCCGCACATGACCGTTGCCCAAAACCTTGGCTTCTCGCTGAAGCTCAGCGGGATGCGGGCGCAGGAATTGACGTCTAAGGTCGAGCGAACAGCCGAGAGTCTGGGCTTGGAGCAACTCCTGGAGCGTTATCCGAAACAACTTTCGGGCGGCCAAAGACAGCGTGTGGCCATGGGGCGGGCCATCGTGCGAGACCCACAGGTCTTTCTGTTCGACGAGCCCTTGTCCAATCTCGATGCCAAGCTGCGCGTGCAGATGCGGGCCGAGATCAAGCAGATGCACCACAAACTCGGCGCGACAATGGTGTATGTTACTCACGATCAGGTTGAGGCGATGACGATGGCCGACCGGATTGTGGTGATGTGCGACGGCAAAATAGAGCAGGTCGGCACACCTCTTGATCTCTACGATACGCCGGCCAACATGTTCGTCGCAAGTTTCATCGGGTCACCGTCGATGAACTTCTTCAAAGGCAGAATCGGCGATGGCGGCTTTCAGCTACAGAACGGTAGCGTCCTGCCAGTCAACGGGTCGCAACCCGAGACTGCCGTGCACTACGGTGTTCGGCCCGAGCATATGATGCTGGCCCCATCCTCGGGCGTTGAAGCGACGGTCACGGTCATCGAGCCCACCGGCGCGGAGACGATGGTTGTTTCGGAGTGCAACGGACAAACCGTGCATTCGGTTGTTCGGGATCGGCTGGACCTGGTGGCTGGTGACACAATCAGGCTCGCGCCCGATCCATCCAGCATTCACCTGTTCGATGAGAGCGGTCAGCGGCTGAATTGACGGCCCGTCCCAAGGCGGACAGTGGACGGGCGTGCAGGAACACGGCAAACGACCCGACCAGGAGCGGAACGAGACGAAGGAGTACCGCATATTGCCTAAGACCCTGAAGTCGTCTGGGCCGACCAAAAAAGCCAAGGAAGCTGGCGCAGCCTTTCTCGAACACGTTACTCTCAACCGAACAATGCCGTTGCGCGAGCAGATCTATGGTCTTGTACGACGCGCCATTGTGACCGGTGGCCTAAGCCCTGGAGCGCCCATCAACGAGATCGAGATCGCGGAAAGGCTGGGAACATCGCGCACCCCGGTCCGTGAAGCGGTCAAGAAGCTCGAGGATGAGGGTCTGATCGATGTGCTGGCCCAGGCTGGAACCTATGTGCGGCCGATTAATCTTGATGTGGTGCGCGAAGCCTACATCATCCGCACGGCGCTTGAGCGGGAGAGCGTCCGCTCTGCCGCCAAGCGGATCACCAGCGACCAGATACAAGCGTTGTGGGACCTGATCGACTTACACTCACTGAAGGTGAAGCGCTCTCAATTCGAGGACGCCATTGCGCGCGATGACGAGTTTCATCAGGCCATTGCCCAAGTGAGTGGTTACGCGATGATGTGGAAGGTGATCGATCAGACCAAGGCGCAGATGGATCGGTGTCGGCTCCTGGCCCTGCCGTCTCCGGGTGCTGGTGAGACGACGATCGAACAGCATGTGGCCGTGGTGGACGCGCTTCAGGCTGGCGATGCCGACGGGGCTGTCCGGGCGATGATCGCTCATCTCGAGACTTCGCTGACAAACACTCTGAGGCTGTTTGAGGACCAGGGTGCACAGCGCGACATGCTGGCTTAGGGTCGGCGGCCACCAGAGCCTATCCATCCGATCCGCCCAAGACGGCAGGCACACATCTCCGGTAAAACTCGAAGGGACGACGCCGGAAGGGAAAGGCTCGAAGGCTCTCGAGCGCTTCGTCGGGGCCGCCCCACCTGGGCCCGGAAAATCCAAAAAAGTTGCGCTCCAGCGATTGTGAGCTCATTCGCTGGAGCATCAGCGAAACAACACGATCGATTGTCGGTGTGTTCGTTGGGTGCGGGCTTGTGATTGACATTACACTAATATATTGCACGATGGCGACTGTGCCGTCGACGACCGGCGGCCACCATCGGGGCGGCGTGAGGTACGTTGCCTAACTCGTGTTCGAGGGAGGAAAGATATGCAGATCAAACGAATGGCGGGCGTTTCGCTCGCGGTTCTCGGGCTTGGCGCGGGGAATGCGCTGGCCGAGACTGTGGAACTGACGTTCGCCAATGCGCTGTCGCTGCCACAGGTGGCGCCCTACCAGGAAGCGGTCGACGAGTTCAACGAAGCTCACCCGAACATTGATGTTACGATGATTAACGCGCCCTGGTCGGAGTACTGGCAGCAGCGCCAGGTCGAAACCGCATCTGGCAACCTTCCCGACATCTGGCTTTTCGTGCCGGGGTTTGGAGCCGAGTGGCTGTATGGTGACAGGCTCTTGCCGTTGGACGCCTATGTCGAGTCGGATCCCGACATAAACCTGCCCGACGCCAACCAGACGATGCTTCAGTACATGACGCTGAACGAGCAACTCTACGGGATCGGCTACGACTTCAACGGCCAGGTGATCTACTATAATCCTGACCTCTTCGATCGGGCGGGCCTGCCCTACCCTGATGAAGGCTGGACCACCGACGAGTTCGTTCAGACAGCCCGCACGATCAGCGAGACCTTGAGCACCGATGGCCGCAAGATTTGGGGCTTTGCGGCGTCCAACTTCGACTGGGCGAGCGATGGCTGGTATCGCGGTTACGGCGCCACACTCATCGACGATGAAGGGACGTATGGCGCCAACAACGACGGTGGCATCACGGCTATCAGCCTGTTCTCCGACATGATCCGCGATGGCGTTATGCCAATTCCGGATCAGAAGGATGCGAGTGGTCAGGCTCAGTCGCTTTTCCTGAGCGGCACCGCGGCGATGGCGCTGGGCGTTGGCCACACGACGTTCATCTTTGAGGATGCTGGTGTCGACTTCGGTATCGCCCGTTTGCCGGTGGGTCCTGAGGGGCAAGTCGGTTCGGGCCTGGGTGGCGCCTATGTCATTTCCGCCGATACCGAGCATCCCGACGAGGCCTATGAGTTTCTGGCATATATCACCAGCGGGCCGGTTCTTGCGGAAGTGGTGACCACCGGGGTGCCGGCAAGGGAATCGGCCTGGGGGCAACTCTCTGACCGCATGACCGAGTTTGCAACCAAGGTGCAGGGCTTTGAATCCTTCAACGCCGTCAAGGGATCGTTCCAGGTCATGGACATCCAGCGGCGCGTGCTTGCCGAGGTCTGGAACGGCTCGCTCGATGTTCCGGAAGCAATGGCGCAAATCGAGGAAGAGGCCAACGCGGCCCTTGCGGATGCCTCGGCCAACTAATGGTGAAACGTGATACTGGCGACGGCGCCCACGGCGCCGCCGCTCCTTCGACACACCCAACTCAGCCAGCGAGTGCCTCGCTTCCATATGTCCGCGACGACCGATACCGCTGATCTTCAGGAAGAACCGGACGTTGAGATCCGGAAATCGCGGAGCGAAGAATGGGCAGCTTGGCTGTTCCTCGTCCCGTCAATCATTCCGTTTGTGGTTTTCACCCTGCTGCCGGCCATCGCGACGCTCGTGCTGAGCTTCTACAGTTGGGACTTCATCTCGCCGCCGCGCTTTGTCGGCCTGGAAAACTGGATCGACCTGTTCACCGGCGGCGCCGCCGGCCAGAGCGTGATCGTTACGCTGATACTGTCAGCGATCACCGTACCCACCTCCATGGCCTTGGGCCTGGCGCTGGCCGTCTCGCTCGATCGGATGCCTTTAGGCAAGGTTTTCTTCCGCTCGATTTTCTTTATGCCGATCGTTACGTCGCTGGTCGCGATTTCGTTCGTCTTCGGAAACATGTTTGCGACCGAGACCGGGCTCATAAATTACATGATCTCGCTCATCGGACTGCCTTCGGTGGCCTGGCTGACCTTTCCGACCCAAGCCATGATCGCTGTCGCCATCATGATGATCTGGTCGATGACGGGCCTTTGCATGCTGATCTATCTGGCCGGTCTCCAGCAAATCGACGACTCCCTCGTCGAGGCGGCCTATCTCGATGGCGCCTCGAGAGCGCAGCTGTTGTTTTATGTCATTCGTCCGCTGCTTGGTCGTTCGACGCTGTTCCTGGCGGTCACTCAGACCATTCACGCGCTGCAGACGTTCGAGGCTGTCTTCGTGTTGACCGATGGCGGGCCGGGCAACGCCACGACAACCATCGGCTTGTACATCTACAAGGCAACATTCAGGAACTTCGATGTCGGTAGTGGCGCGACCGCCTCGATGGCACTTCTGGTTCTGATGCTGGTGATTACCGTCATCCAGCTTCGCGGGCAGAAGAGGCTTGAGCATGTCTAGAGCAAAGTCGATTGAGTTCCTTCGCTACGCCTTCACGATCGCGATGGCGCTTCTCTTCATGGTGCCGTTCGTCTGGATGGCATCGCAATCCCTCAAGAGCTTGGGCGGTTACTATCGGTTGCCGCCGGAACTGATCCCCGACCCCATCCGCTGGGACAACTATATGACGATCATCACCAGCTATCCCATCATCCCAGCAGCCATCAACAGCTTGATCGTTTCAGCGGCGGTGACGGTCCTGCAGTTGATTACCGCCTCGATGGCGGGCTTCGCGTTCGCTACGCTGCGTTTCCGCGGCAGTTCGATCACTTTTATCGTGCTCTTGACTCAGACGATGCTTCCGGTCGCGGCAATCCTCATCCCACTGTTCCAGATCACCCAGTATTTGGGCCTGGTTGGAAATCTGTGGGGGATGATCATCCCGTTTACGTTCACGGCCTATGGCACGTTCCTGCTGACCCAGTACTTCAAAGGCATACCGCGCGAGATTTTCGAAGCGGCACGGGTGGATGGCGCCAGCTACTTCTCAATTTGGTGGCGTATCTACTTGCCGCTGGCTCCGGCGGGGCTGGCGACACTGGGCGCGCTGGTATTTGTCTTCTACTGGAACAGCCTGCTTTGGCCGCTTCTGATCGCTGGCGGAGGCACCAGCCAGACACTGCCCGTCATGTTGGCCCAGATGATCGGCGTCAGCGCATCGAGCCCGCACCTGGTCATGGCCGGTGCCTCGCTCGCCGTCTTTCTGCCGCTCTGTCTGTTTCTGGCCTTGCAACGCTATTTCGTAGCCGGTGTCACATCGGGAAGCGTCAAATAACGCCCGTCGCTGACAACGGGTTAAGGCGCGTTTTGGGGCAATGACCGCGCCAGCGCGCCAACAAGGGAAGAGGTCGATCAAGATGTCCAGATACTCGGTTGCCATTGCCGGCTGCGGTCCGCGAGGGGCTTATCACGCCGAAGGTTTCACAAAGAACGCGGACCGCTTCGATCTGCGTGCGGTCTGCGACCTGAATGCGGAGCGTGCCAGGGCGATGGCGGAACGCTTCTCGATTACAAACGTCTATGACGACGTGGACCGGATGCTGGCGTCGGAAAAGCCCGACATCTTCTGCTTTGCCACATTGCCCGAAGTCCGGTTGCCCCTGGTCGAGTTGGGCATCAAACACGGCGTGAAAGCTATTGCCCTCGAAAAGCCATTGGCGACGGAGCTTCCCGAGGCGCTCGCCATCATGAAGGCCTGCAAGGATGCCGATATCCGCCTGATCGTCTCGCACCAGCAGAAATACGGCAAGGCATGGCGCACGGTGAAGGACCTGATCGAGGCCGGCGAGATCGGCGAGGTGACGAAAATCCATGCCACCGCCCGGGCCTGGCTCAGCCAGCTCGGCACTCACATCATGGACTACATGCTCTGGTTCAACGACCGCTCGCCGGTCAAATGGGTGGTCGGCCAGGCCATCGGCACCGGTATGCTGTCGGACAGCCACCCGGCCGCAGACTATGTCATCGGTAGTCTCGAATTCGCCAACGGCGTGCGCGGCATCATCGAATGCGGTGCCCATGCCCCCCACTTCGTGCCTGGGGACAACCCGCTGCTCGACATCAAGTTCTGGACTGATAGCGCGCTGACCATACACGGCACGCATGGTTATGCACGGGTGACCACCGGCAATGGCTGGCAGGCATTCACCCGATCGAGCAAGGGCGAGATGCTGTCCGGCGACGGTTTCTTTGACCCGTCCTACGAACAGCCGCTCTACATCCGAGACCTTGCCGATTGGCTGGACGGACAAATCGAAAACCATCCCTGCGATAGTGAGATCAGCTATCATGGCTTTGAGGCGGTTATGGCGCTTTACATGTCGGCGCTGGATCATCGGCGGGTGGCGCTTCCGCTCGAGTTCGATCCGCCGGGGGATCTGATCGCGCGCCTGGGCAAAGAGCTTCCCCAAAACAACGAGTACGCAGGACAATGATCAGACTAGGTGGATATGGCGTTCCAGTGACATCCGACGATCCGGCGGACATTGCGCAAGCGCATCTCGATTTTGGCTACAACGCCGCATATTGCCCGGCGGTGGAGCTAGACGATGCAGACCGTATCAAAGCGATCCGCCAGGCCTTCGCCGCAGCGGACGTCGAGATCGCGGAGGTGGCAGCTTGGCGCAATGTCGTGCCGCCCGAGCCGGAAGTGCGCAAGGCGAACCGAGCCTATGTGAAGGAGCGTCTGGCGGTCGCCGACGAAGTGAACGCGCGCTGCGCGATCACCTATATCGGCTCGATGGCGCCGGGTTCCGACTATGAACCGCATCCTGCGAACCTTACTCAGGAAGGGTTCGACGTCTTCGTGGAGTGTGCCCGCGAGATCATCGACGACGTAAAACCGAAGCGCGCCAAGTTCTGCCTGGAAATGATGCAGTGGGAGTTGCCGGACAGTCCCGAAGTGTTGCTCGAACTGATCCAAGCCATCGACAGACCCCAATTTGCTGCGCACATGGATCCGGTCAATCTTATCGTCTCGCCGCGCCAGTACTACGACACCACCAGCGTCATCAAACGCTGCTTTGAACTGATCGGACCCTGGATCATCAGTTCACACGCCAAGGATATCACCATGGGCGACCAGCTCTCCCTTCATCTCAGCGAGGTCATTCCGGGCCGTGGTAACCTCGATTACCGGACCTATCTCAGCCTACTCGACGGCCGGGGCATACCGATCATGCTCGAGCACCTGGAAGACGCCGATTACCCGGAGGCGCGTGACCATCTCAAGAGCGCCGGTCGCGAATTGGGAATAACAATATGATCGAATCCGGACGTCTGCACTTCGGCCTGGGTTACGGCAAAGCCGACGTTGCAGTTCTGCTGGATCGTCGGCGATGTTTGGCACGATGGCCGGCCCCTTTCTGGACAATCGAAGCGCTCGCCGCCTGTTTTTCGATCTGCACCTCCGGCCGCGTCCGGGATCGGGTCCCGGCAGGGACGAGTGAAGCCGAGCCGGTCGTTGCAAACCCCGGTTGTGCACACCGATGCTAGTTGGGTCGGATCACTTCGTGTTGAGCTTGCGAAATTGGCCCCGAGCCCGTCTCGCGCATGGATCGTCGCACCGCCTTGCCCCGAATGCCTACCATATCGGTGCTGGCCGCTCGCTCTTGGGCCCCCGACGGCGTAAATCCGAGCGGTTGCATTCCCTGGTCGTCACTGTCTTTTTTCGCTACGATGGCTCGGCGGCGGAACAACAGCTCATCATGTCCTGCGCATAGTTCAACTCATCCATGCCGGCCTCCGGTCGCCCGGATGAGTCGCATTTGCGCTGATTTGGGGATTCCTGCGAAGTTAGAGCATTTCACGTTTTGACGGAAGCGTAACCGGCATTGAGGAAATAGTTCTGGCATTCATCGGCGGAGATGGTTGGCACGAGGCGTCCAACATGTTGCCAAGTGTCCTGAACCGTTCGTTTCTGGGCCATGCGCATCC
>JANSXJ010000146.1 GCA_024743015.1 Hyphomonas sp.
CAGCCATGTGGCGATCGCCACCTCGCTTGCGACAATTATCCTAACCTCAGCGCGGTCTGTCATGGCGCACCATAAGCGGGGGGCAGTCGACTGGCAGATCATCCGTACCTGGGCACCGTGGATCATGATGGGCGCTCTTATTGGGCAACTGGTCGCCGGTCAGATGTCTGCCGCCGCTCTGAAAGCGTTTTTTGGGACAATGGCTTATCTGCTGGCCGCACAGCTTTTCTTCGGGCGTCCAGGATGGCGTCTCGCCGAGGACATGCCGACCGGGCCGGCGCGCGCGGGATTGGGGACAGGCGTCGGTGTCCTATCGGCCCTGATGGGCATTGGTGGGGGAACCTTTGGCGTCAGCCTGATGACCGTTTACGGGCGTGCCATCCATCAGGCCGTTGCCACGGCAGCCGGGTTTGGAATTGCCATCGGACTGCCGAGCGCCATCACAGCGATCTTTGTTGGGTGGGGGCAGGAAGGATTGCCACCATTCTCACTCGGATACGTCAACGTCGCGGCGTTCGCTCTGATTTCCGTATTTACGGTGACCATGGCCCCCGTTGGCGCTCGGCTGGCGCACACACTTGATGCCAGACTGTTGAAGCGCTTGTTCGCAATCTTGCTCGCCGTCGTGGCGACCAAGATGCTCTATGACACTATTGTTGGATGATCATTCGGTCGCCGCGGAATTCGTAGGAGTAAAGCTCACGCAGAAAGCTCATCCCGAGAAGTGACTGCTCAAGATCTGTTCGCAGGACCATGGCTTCGACATTCTTGACTTTGACCTGACCAATCTGGATCTGATCGATGACCACACTCGCGCCCATTGTTTTGCCGCCGGCTGTACGGATTTCCCAGCGATAGTCGAGCTGGTCGGGGCGCAGACCCATTTTTTGCGCGTCCTTGTAGGTCAGTGCGACTACGCTGGCACCGGTATCAACCATGAACTCGACGCTGGTCTTCTTGTTGACCAGGGCGCGGGTCCAATAGTGGCCGTCCGGACGATTGCGGATCGTCGTTTTGCGCCGTGCCGTTGTGGCAGGCTCGTTAACGGCCAGGGACGCCACGCTCGGCGCAGTGGTCGCTGCACCTGCCGTTTCCGAAGAAACGTCCGTTTCCAATTTTGGGTCAAGATAAAGCCCAATGACCGCTGCAACCCCAGCCGCAAGTGCGAACGTCGATACGATATGTGACGTTTTCATCCGGTCGCTCCGAGTTTGCCGATCGCTTGTAAGTGTTTCAGGCGTTCCGGCAATTGGTCCATCACTTCGCGTCGTCCGGCATCATCGAATTGCATCCAACCGCCAATCTCCTTGAGACTGCGCCCACACCCCAAGCATAGACTGGTCTCGCCATCCACGGCGCAGACTTTTATGCACGGGCTTTCTATGTTCGGACGGGTCATGCGTTCACCTATAAGCGAAGACTCTCAAAATATACTTGCGACAGTTTCATCAAATTACCAAATCCAGAATTGACTTGCGCGTTGAAATGAGGGCGTTTTACGAGCGTAAAGCCACTAGGGAATCAGCGTGCCAGAAGCCGAAAACATTACAGGTCCGTTTGATGATGTCCGCGAACTCGCTATGCGTCCAAGCGCCTTCGATTCCGACAGTTCGCAAAAAGTCTACGACGCGCTGCTCGGTATGGGTCGAGAAGGCGATTTTGGCCGTCTGGGCGACGGCGCAGCCTGGCTTGCGGGTTGGCAGGGGCGTTATCCACCGCGGCTCGAAAGCCCGACCCTCGCCATTTTCGCGGGGTCGCACGGTATCTCCCAGAACGGCGTTACGCTTTCCTCAATCGACAGCACACGCGAGAAAGTGGACGCCCTGAGAGAAGGCCGCGCACCGCTATCAGCGATCTCGACGCAAGTTGAAGCCAATATTCGAGTGTTCGAACTCGCGCTGGATAAGCCGACCAAAGATATCACGGTCGATGCAGCCATGACAGAGCGAGAATGCGCGGCGACCATTGCCTATGGCTTCGAAGCTCTCGAGGGCAAGCCCGATTTGATCGCGCTCGGCGTGATCGGTGCGGGGATCGGGACGGCCGCGGCTGCGGTCGCCTGTGCGCTGTATGGAGGCTCATCGGACTATTGGGTGAGGCCCGGGCCGCAGATTCCATCCGAGATGAACCAACAACGTAAGGAGATTGTCGACCAGGCATTGCGCACGCATCGTGGGCACCTTTCTGATCCGCTTGAAGCTCTTCGCTGTTTGGGCGGCCGTGAGCTTGCTGCCTGTGTGGGTACGATCATCGCAGCGCGCCAACAGGGGGTTCCCGTTCTGATCGATGGCTTTGCGACAACCATTGCGGCGGGGGTTGTTCACGCGCTCAATCCTCAAGGCATCGAGCACGTAAGAGCCGCGCACGTAACGCGTCGCCCCGCGCATGAAGCGGCTTTGGAACGTTTGGGCATGACGCCGATGGCCGAGTTCGAGTTCAACACGGGAGGCGGCATGGGGTCGGTTGCTGCGATTGGCCTGTTAAGAACGGCCTGCGCCCCGTTTTTAGGCCAGCCGCAAAAATAAATTTCCCTTCCGCGACGGTATCTGAGACAAAGTGACGTTTACGTTCGCGTTAACTTGCTTTTCGCACGCGCGCGCGGCACTAAGTGGTCAAATAACGCCAAGAAATCCTGGGAAGACTCGTCATGAATCTAGAATTTTCGCCCGAAGAAATCGCCTTTCGCGAAGAGGTTCGCGCCTTTATCGAAGAAAATTATCCTGAAGAGCTGAAAGGATTTGGAAGCCGCGAAGACCTCACACGGGATCAATTCCTGGCTTGGCATAAGGTGCTCGGCAAAAAAGGCTGGTCAGCACCTGCGTGGCCAGAAAAGTATGGCGGCACCGGCTGGACCTCTACCCAGCGCTATATCTGGTCCGAAGAGAACGCTCGCGTTGATGCCATGATGCCACTGCCTTTCGGCGTCTCCATGGTTGGGCCGGTGATCTACACCTTTGGCGATGATGAGCAAAAAGCGCGCTACCTCCCGAAAATTCTGTCGGGTGAAGAGTGGTGGTGTCAGGGCTATTCGGAGCCGGGCGCAGGCTCAGACCTTGCCAGCCTCAAAACAACTGCGGTCCGCGACGGCGACCATTATGTGATCAACGGGCAGAAGACCTGGACAACGCTCGCCCAGCACGCCGATTGGGGCTTCTTCCTCTGCCGCACTGATCCGGACGCAAAGAAGCCGCAGGAAGGTATCTCCTTCATTCTCGTCGACATGACGACGCCTGGCATTGAAGTTCGCCCGATCATCACGATTGATGGCGGCCATGAAGTCAATGAAGTCTGGTTGACCAATGTTCGCGTCCCGGTTGAGAACCGCGTCGGGGAAGAGAACCAGGGGTGGACTTACGCGAAATTCCTGCTCGCTCACGAACGCTCCGGCATTGCCGGCGTTGCCCGGTCCAAGCGCGGCATTGAGCGCCTACGCAACATCGCCTCTACTGAAGTGCTCGATGGTGAGCCCCTGATCAATGACGATTCATTCGCCCGCAAGATCAGCCAGCTTGAGATCGATCTGACAGCGCTGGAATTCACCGAGCTGCGCACACTGGCTCGTGAGTCTGAAGGCAAGGGACCTGGACCGGAAAGCTCCATCCTCAAAGTCAAAGGGACGGAAATCCAGCAACGCCTCACAGAACTGACCCTCGAAGCGGTCGGAACGTATGGCGCTCCGGATTATCGCGGATTCCCTGAGGACGGCTCCAATGAATTCCCGATCGGACCGGACTATGCACACCATTCTGCGCCGACATATTTCAACTTCCGCAAGACCTCGATCTACGGTGGGTCGAACGAAATTCAGCGCAACATCATCACGAAAATGATCCTGGGCCTGTAAGGCAACCGGGCAACAGGAGGAACACTTATGGATTTTAATTTCACCGAAGAGCAAACCATGATCCGCGACAGCCTCGCACGGCTGATCCGGGAGCAGTATGACTTTGAAACCCGCATGGGTGTGGTCAATTCTGAAAGCGGTTGGCGACCAGAAATGTGGGCGCAGTTTGCTGAGCTCGGCTTATTCATGGCGCCGTTCAGCGAAGATGATGGGGGCCTCGGCGGCGGCCCGATCGATGCAATGGTCGTGATGGAAGAATTCGGCAAGGGCCTCGTGGTCGAGCCGTTCGTACCAAGCGTCGTCTGCGGCGGGGGTTTTCTGAAGCACGCTGGGTCAGCCGCGCAGAAAGAAGAGCACTTGCAGGCCATCATGGGCGGCGCGAGCACGTTTGCATTCGCCTATGCGGAGCCACGTGGTCGCTACAATTTGGCGGATCTTGAAACCACGGCCAAGAAAGACGGCGCAGGTTATGTACTCAACGGACACAAGGCCGTTGTGATCGGTGCGCCTTGGGCGGACAAGCTCATCGTCACAGCCCGCACCGGCGGCGACCGCCGCGATGCAGGCGGGATCTCAGTCTTTATCGTCGACAAGGACGCAGACGGTGTCACGACCCGCGATTACCCAACCGTAGACGGTCGCCGTGCGTCTGAAGTCTATCTCGAGAACGTTTCGGTTGGTGCCGATGCGCTGATCGGCGGCGAAGGCGAAGGTCTGCCGCTGATTGAGCAGGTTGTTGATGAAGCCATCGCTGCGACCTGTGCGGAAGCTGTGGGCGCGATGGGCGTAGCGCATCAGATGACGGTCGAATACTCACGTCAGCGTAAGCAATTCGGGACACCGATTGGGAAATTCCAGGTGCTTCAGCATCGCATGGTGGACATGTTCATGGAGCACGAGCAATCCATTTCCATGACCTATATGGCGACGCTGAAGCTCGGCGAGGATGAAGTCGAGCGCAAGAAAGCCGCCTCTGCGGCCAAGGTTAGGATTGGCCAGTCCGGTCGCTTTGTTGGTCAGGAATCAATCCAGATCCATGGCGGTATGGGCATGACGGAAGAACTGGCTGTCGGTCACTATTTCAAGCGCCTGACCATGATCGACTCCGAGTTTGGTAACGTTGATCACCACATGCGTCGCTACACGCAGCTGAGCGCAACAGATCTGAAAGCGGCTGCCGAATAGGCTGAGCCCCTCGATTTGACAAATGGCCCTGCCGCGCAAGACTGTGTGGCAGGGCTTTTTGTATTTGGAGGATGAGATGTATCGATTGGGTTTGAGCGCCGTATTGGGCGTTGTTCTGGCGAGCTGTGCGATCGCGCAGGACACCGCGCCTGAAGCACCGGCTTCGCCTCCTCCTCCGCCCCCGCCATGTGAAGACGAAGCCTACCACCAATTTGATTTTTGGGTGGGAGACTGGAGCGTCACCGCAATCAATGGACAGTTCGCCGGAACCAACGCCATCACGCGCGAAGAAGCGGGGTGCCTGTTATTGGAAACCTGGACATCCGCAAGCGGCACGACCGGACAGAGCTATAATTACTATAATCCCGACACGAAGAAATGGCGGCAGGTATGGGTCAGCGCCGGTGCCTTGATCGATTATGAAGGAGGTCTGACCGAATCCGGGTCGATGAAGCTGACCGGGACGATCACTTATCACGGCACGGCTCAATCGGCGCCGTTCACGGGGGAGTGGACGCTGAACGAAGACGGGACGGTGACCCAGCATTTCGAGCAATACAATCCCGAAACAGAGGAGTGGGCCACATGGTTCACCGGGATCTATACCCGTCAGGAGCCGGAAGCGCCTTAAGCCTCTAGCGCGCCCAACTGATCAAAACCGCACAGGACTTGCCGCTAGGCAAGTGGTGACAGGACAGAGAGCATCTGCCAAAGCAAGGCACGTATTATCTGAGGAGTTCGTCCATGTCTGTCATCCAGCTCGAAAAGCAAGGTTCCATTGCCATTCTCACGCTCAACCGGCCTGACATGATGAACGCGCTCGGCCAGGAAGGGGACGGCGCTGCTGTCGTTGCGGCCTGTGCGGAGATTGAAGCGGATCCCGCCATTCGGTGCGCCATTCTAACCGGTGCCGGACGCGCCTTTTCAGCTGGTGGCGACGTGAAAGCCATGCGGGACCGTCAGGGCGCGTTTGCGGGCTCGCCTTACAATGTTCGGGAGGGCTATCGCCGCAATATCCATCAAATCGTAAAGTCGCTCTACAATCTAGAAGTGCCTCTGATCGCTGCCGTGAACGGGGCGGCGATTGGGCTTGGCTGCGATGTGGCTTGCATGGCGGATGTGCGGATTTCGTCCGACAAGGCGAAGTTCGGAGTGACCTTCCTGAAGCTTGGATTGATCCCGGGCGACGGCGGGGCCTGGCTGCTGCCGCGAATTATCGGCGCCAGCCGCGCCGCGGAATTGCTGTTCACCGGCGAGGTCATTGACGCAGCCACCGCACAGGACTGGGGCCTCGTCTCAAGAGCAGTTCCGGGCGAAACGCTGATGGATGAGGCTATGGCCCTCGCAACAAGAATGGCGGCTCAGCCGCCGCAAAGCCTGCGCGTTGCGAAAACGCTGCTGCGCCACGGCACCACGGCGAGCTATGAAACGATCATGGAAATGTCAGCTGCGGCGCAGTCGATGATGCATCACACTGAGGACCATATCGAAGGCGTCAACGCGATCCTTGAGAAGCGCACGCCAACGTTCAAGGGCGAGTAAGCCTAGACTGCTTTAGAAATCACCAGCCCGGCGAGTAGCAAGCCGCCCAGATAGGTTGTGAGCGCGCCTATTGCCTTGAGTGCATGCGGTTTTTCCAGTGTTTCGCAAATCAGGAATCCGATCGCGTGCAAGAAACGCGAAACGGTGACAACAATCATTGTCCACGTAACGAGTCCGCCGAGATCTCTGCCTTGATACGCGAACCCGACGACCAGGAACAAGCCGACCAGAAGCGCGGCGTATTCGGCGGCGTTGCCGTGAGCACGCTGGGCCTTGGCCATCCCTGAAGTCGGATCGAGCGGGGCACCATACGCAATGGTCTTGCTGGATCCACGCTGGATGCTCGTCCAGAATGCGAGCAGCAAGGTCAAGGTAACCAGGCTGGCGGAACAGAGTAGAACGACAGAGTTCATTTGATTAGCCTCCCAATAGTATCCCGAACCGTGTAGAGCGCTTCGGAGCATCAGCAAAGGACACCGCCATGCCTTCTCCTCGCCAGCTTATCTCGACGGGGTCTCCATTTGAGCAGACCATGGGATACTCGCGCGCAGTGGTGCAGGGCGACTGGTGTTTCGTTTCCGGCGTTACAGGATACGATTACGCGACGATGGAAATGCCGGGCGAGGTTTCCGTTCAGGCGCGGTTTTGCTTTGAAACGATCCGGTCTGTGCTGGCTGAGGCTGGTTTCGAGATGGCCGACATCGTGCGGGTTCAATACACGGTCACAGATCGCGAGTTTGTCACGCGCGTTCAACCCGTTTTGGAGAAGTATCTGGGAGACATTCGCCCGGCCGCTACGATGGTCATTGCCGATTTGATCAACGCGGAGATGAAAATCGAAATCGAAGTCACCGCTTTCCGCGGCTAAGCGGCTTACGGCTCATCAGAGTGGCTTTACGACGGCTCATTTCGGCCAGAACCAGTTCCTTGCGTTTGCGGTTGGCGATGAACAGCTTTCCAGGCAACCCATGTCCTGAAATCGCGACGGGGCCCAGGCCTTCATTGCTCTGGTCTTCCGGGCCGAGCCGATGATACCCAACCTGCTTCAAATCTCGCCCATTGGACCTGACCAGTGCGATAGCTTCCGAATGTCGATCCGGCGCGATCCACAGATGATCTTCGTCCAGTGGAAGGCAGAAGTAGGGGGCCATGTTGCTTGGCGGCCGACTGGGTGCAGTGAGCGCTGTAAGCCCGGAAAGAACGGGAGGAAACTGAGACGCATCCATCCGTTGCAATATGCCACCCCCGCGTAATGAAATGATGATATCCTGCGGATCGAACCAGGAGACGTTTATCGCCCAGGGGCGACCCGCGGTGGGCAGGGTTGCCAGTGTTTTCTTTCCAGATTGGTCGATGATTGAAATCGAGTCGCTGCCATAATTCGCCACCAATATATGCTTGCGCTGCTGGTCGAGACTGATCCCGCGTGGCCGCTTTCCGACATCCATCACGTTGACGATCCGGAGAGACTCTTCGTCTATGACCACGAGAAGACCATCCTCGGAGTCGGGCTTCTGGCACGTCACCATTATTCTTTGTTTCGTAGGGTTGTAGCTGCCATTCCAGGCAAGACCATGTGGCAGACCGGGAAGGTCGATGCGTTTAATCAGGCCATTCTGATTGATGACGTCGACCGTCGCTGCGGCCCGGCAGGCCGTGTAGGCCATGTCGCGGCCACCTCCCGTTATTTCAACCGGATCCTCCGCGACTGAAATCGTCTTTGCAGGTGTCGCGCTATCGGTCTCAAACAGGAGCACAGAATGAGTTTCTGACAGGACGCTTGCAATGGTTTGTTTTGGGCTCGAGAAAGACAGGGTTTTTACGTCGACCGGAGTCGCCTCCAACGGGAGACGTTCCAGGACTTCAATATGATATTCAGGGTCCACAGC
>JANSXJ010000387.1 GCA_024743015.1 Hyphomonas sp.
ATCCTGATCGCGGTCGGTGGATCACCGTGGCGACCATCGCCAGAAGAGTTACCGGGCGTCGAGCACACGATCACCTCTGACGGTGTCTTTCAGCTCACCGAGCTTCCGAAGCATATTGTGATCGCGGGCGGCGGATACATTGCCTGTGAGTTTGCGCATGTCTTTGCCGGCCTCGGCGTTGAGACTTGCCTCGTTTATCGCAGTGACACGGTCCTGCGAGGCTTCGATATGGATGTACGGACCGAGGTTCACGAGGGGCTGAAGGAAGCTGGCGTTCGCGTGATCACCAACACCGTGTTTGAGTCGATTGAAAAGACCGACAATGCGGAACGTCCACTTCATTTGAGCCTGACAAATGGCATGACGCTGGATGCGGATGTCGTGATGATGGCGGTCGGTCGTCGACCGCATATCGATGGTCTCGGACTGGACAAGGCTGGCGTCAAAACGGGCGATCGACATGAGATTGTTGTCGACGATTATTCAAAAACCAATGTCGACAATATATGGGCGGTCGGTGATGTGACGCGCCGTGCAGAATTGACACCTGTCGCCATCCGCGAAGGCCACGCGTTCGCAGACACTGAGTTTGGCGACAATCCCCGCACGTTCGATCACGACAAGATCGCGACAGCCGTGTTTACGCAGCCGGAAGTCGGAACAGTCGGCCTTGCCGAGCATGAAGCGCGCAAGAAATTTGGCGCTGTCGATATCTACAAAACCAAGTTCCGACCCATGAAGAACATGCTCAACGGAAAATCAGAACGTGTCTTTATGAAGCTGATCGTCCGTCAGGAAGACCAGGTTGTGGTTGGGGCGCATGTTGTCTCTCCCGACGCCGGCGAGATGATCCAGATGCTCGGCATTGCGATAAAGATGGGCGCAACCAAACAGCAATTCGACGAGACTTGTGCGGTCCATCCAACCATTGCGGAAGAGATCGTTACGATGAAGACGAAGTGGCAACCAAACGCAGCTTAGCCGCTTCAAGCTGTCCCCGCTAAGGCGTCCCCTCGCCATAGACATTGATCGCATGGCCATAGGGCAGGTGGCGATCCTCGTCATATCCTGACGTCACGCTGAACCCACGATCCCAGAGTATGGCCGCCTCGCTGTACGGCAACATGGACCGGACAGTGTCCTGGCTGCTCGTGTCAAGCGTGTGGAAATGCTCGCGTAGGCGCTCGAGGCAGTAGACGCGGTATCTGGAAACCGGCAGGTCGCGATAGGCGCAGCCCTGAACGGTCATCGCGAAACTGGATTGCCCCGCGCCATAGGCTGCGGCGTTCGAAGCGAGCTGCTGCAAGTGCGTCTCGCAGATTTCCTTCAAGAGTGGCTTCAATTCATCGGAGATCTTGAACACGAATGCGCCCTCTGGAACTTGCCGGGCAGTCCACATGCGCGCGACCCATTCATAGACGAGCGGTGCCCGCGTGCGCATGATTTCTTCGGGGTCCGGATCCTGACTGAAATGCCTGAACATCGGTGCCATGAACCCGAAATCCGCAAGCGAGGGTTTCGTGCCAAGAAGGTAAGGGCGGTGCTTGAGGATCTCGCTCATGCAATCGAGCGCCTGAAGGTAACCGCGCTCTACATGGTCCCGGGTCGATGCGCTGACGCCATCGCGCTTTGTGAAATACTTGATCTGACGCCGCCGGATCATACGCCGGACAATGAATCGAGGAAGCGGGACGGGTGTGGTGAGTTCGTCGACCAGGATGTTTGAAATTAACTCTCGGCTATACCTGTAGCTCCATCGATAGTGCATCGCAGATCGCCAAAGCCACTCATCTGCATAATCCTCCATCAGTTTTGCAACGAAGGCGACGACAGGATCATCTGGCAGGATCGAGTTGTCTGGTATCTCCTTTTCGAGCTCAAACAGGATTGGTGTGGTGTCCGACATCCAGCGCCCGTCTTCGCGGTCGACAATCGGCATCTGGATTGAGCCGACTTTTTCCTTCAACTCATCCGCTTTATCGTATGGCATGCCATGAAACGTGTAAGGAACGCCTTTGTACCTGAGATAGGATTCCAGTTTCCCGGTATAATATGAAACGCGTGATCCATAGATTTTCATGCCAGCCTCCCAAGCATTCCGGCGAACCCTAACCCGCGATGGCTGAAAGAATCCATGCTGAAATTGCCAAGGCGCGTGCTAGAAGGATCTATGTTCGACGAGGCAAGGAGCCGGAATGAAACCGCCCATCATGATCATGGGAATCATGGCTTCCGGAAAATCCCGGATCGCAGAGCACGTCGCGAAATCGCGAGATGGTCGCTTTATCGAGTGCGATGATTGGCACCCGAAAGAGAATGTCGAGAAAATGGCTGCCGGCATCCCTCTAACGGATGAAGATCGCGCCCCTTGGCTGGATCGCCTCGCTGAGGAAGTCGGGGCGGCAGCAAAGACGGGGCCGCAAACTGTGTTCTCGTGCTCCGCGCTGAAGCAGTCCTACCGAGAACGGTTACGTGCGAGATTGCCGGGCTTGACGACGATCTGCCTGACGCTCGATGCCGCAACGGCCTCGCAGCGGGCCATGGGGCGGGAAGACCATTTCATGCCGAGCGCCCTGGTTGAGAGCCAACTCGCGACGCTGGAGTTACCCGAGCATGAGCCAAGGACGGTGATGGTCGACGCACGCCAGGCGTTCGAGCGCGTCCTCGAAGATGTCGAAGTCGCGTTGAATGGTCTGGAACAAAACGAACGTGCCTAAACGATGTGACTAGAGCTCGCCAAGCGCAATGTGAACGCGCGATGTTTGCGCGACCAATTCCGAAACGGGTGTCGGCGTTGACTCCGCCAATGGCCCGGTCGCGGGCCACATGGCCAGCAGGGTTTCGAGCTCAGCGATCAGGCGATCCGTGTTTCGGTCTTCAATCCGGCTCGCAATCTCCAGCGCGACGACCGTGAACCCAAAAGCATCCTGATATTCACCTGGGTCGGTGATAACGCCGTCCGTGACACCAATCCGGTATTCCTCGAAAACTGTGTCCATCAGATAGCTTATGATATCCACGGGATCGCCGCCGGCATTTTGCTGCATCAGGGCCATGTTGGCTTCGGCTGCGGCGAGTTGTGGTTCTATCTCGTCAGCCGGACGGCCTTGTTCCAGCGCCTCGGAAACCTGCAGGAAAATATCCTGATCAAATCCAAGTGCATCGATGCCAGCGCGCTCGGCCTCATGTGTTTCCGAAACCGGATGTAGAAGGTGTTTGGCAGCCTGATCTGGCGCTCCGGCGCGGAACAGGGCCAGACCCGCTTCGACATGACCAGACATGAATGCCACGCGTTTCTCGACGGGCAGCGTATCCATGCCGTGTCCCGCTTCGCCGCCTTCGCCTTCTCCTTCGCCCTCGCCGCTCTCTCCACTCTCACCCGAGTCAGCCACTGAGACAGGCGGCTCTTCGGCGGAAAGGCCTTCGTCGCTCGGTGCTTGTCCGCACGCAGCGACCGCCCCGGATGCCAAAGCCGTGCTCAGTCCCAATTTCGCCCAGGTCTTCATGCGGAGCTTCATCGATTTATGTCCTTCAGATAATCTGCGAGATGCACTAGGTCTTATGCGCTTAATGAAAA
>JANSXJ010000019.1 GCA_024743015.1 Hyphomonas sp.
AGTCACGCTCGGCCCTAAAGGTCGTAACGTTGTTATCGAAAAATCTTTCGGCGCCCCGCGCACCACGAAAGATGGTGTTACTGTCGCCAAAGAGATCGAGCTTGAAGACAAGTTCGAGAATATGGGCGCACAGATGCTCCGCGAAGTTGCTTCCAAAGCCAACGATGTTGCCGGTGACGGCACCACCACCGCAACGGTTCTCGCTCAAGCGATCGTTCGCGAAGGCATGAAGCGCGTTGCTGCTGGTATGAACCCAATGGATCTGAAGCGCGGCATCGACAAAGCGGCGGCCGAAGTTGTTGCTGATCTCGCCCACCACTCACGCAAAGTGAAAGACAATAGCGAGATTGCTAAAGTCGGGGCGATCTCAGCGAATGGCGATGACGAAATTGGCGACATGATTGCAAAAGCAATGGAAAAAGTCGGCAATGAAGGTGTTATTACTGTCGAAGAAGCCAAGTCTCTCGAGACTGAGCTCGACGTAGTTGAGGGCATGCAGTTCGACCGTGGTTACCTGTCTCCTTACTTTGTCACCAATGCGGACAAGATGACGGCAGAACTCGAAGACCCATACATCCTGCTGCACGAAAGCAAGCTATCTTCCCTGCAAGCTATGCTGCCAATCCTCGAAGCAGTTGTTCAGTCTCAGCGTCCGCTGCTGATCATTGCCGAAGACGTTGACGGCGAAGCGCTCGCAACTCTGGTTGTGAACAAGCTACGCGGCGGTCTGAAAATCGCCGCTGTAAAAGCTCCAGGCTTCGGCGATCGTCGTAAAGCCATGCTGCAGGACATCGCGATCCTGACCGGTGGCCAGGTCATCTCTGAAGACCTCGGCATCAAGCTGGAAAACGTCACCCTCGATATGCTCGGCACCGCCAAGCGCGTGAACATCTCCAAGGATGACACAACAGTCGTGGATGGCGCAGGCACCAAGAAAGACATCGAGGCGCGCGTCGGCCAGATCCGCAAGCAAATCGAAGACACGTCTTCCGACTATGACCGTGAGAAACTGCAAGAGCGCCTGGCGAAACTCGCTGGCGGTGTTGCCGTGATCAAGGTTGGCGGTGCGACCGAAATCGAAGTGAAAGAGCGTAAGGACCGCGTCGACGACGCCCTGAACGCAACCCGCGCTGCGGTCGAAGAAGGTATTGTTGCAGGTGGCGGAACCGCGCTCCTGTCAGCGGCTACGAACATCGATGTCAAAGGCGACAATGATGACGAGCAAGCCGGTGTGGACATTGTCCGCAAGGCGCTTGAAGCCCCGGTTCGCCAAATTGCTGAGAATGCTGGCGTAGAAGGATCTGTCGTTGTCGACACGATCCGTCGCGGCAAAGGCAAAGGCTACGGCTTCAATGCTCAGACCGAAGAGTATGGCAACCTGATCGAAATGGGCGTTATCGACCCAGCCAAGGTTGTTCGCTCTGCTCTGCAAAACGCGGCCTCCGTGGCCGGTCTGCTGATCACCACTGAAGCAGGTATCGCAGAAGCACCAAAAGCCGACGCACCTGCAATGCCAGGTGGCGGTATGCCAGACATGGGCGGCATGGGCTTCTAGTTCAGTCGCCAAAGGCGAAAATTACCAGAAAGGGCGGTCCCCACGGGCCGCCCTTTTTCATATCCAACTTAAGTGTCCTGCGCTCACGCAGATACCAGTTGCGCCCGCACGTCTCGCTTGAGGAACTTACCGCTGGCATTGCGCGGGAAAGGATCGGGGCAAATCCAGACATGGGTCGGGATCTTGAATTTCGCCAGACGCCCGGCGCAATGCGCCTTCAGGTCTTCAACAGAGAGTGTCTCGCCGGGCTTCAAGTAGACCGCTGCTCCGACTTCCTCGCCGAGCCGCTCATCCGGCACCCCGAAGACGCAGCACTCAGCCACTGCAGGGTGATGGTAGATCGCCGCTTCAACCTCAACGCAGTAAATGTTCTCACCACCGCGGAGCACCATGTCCTTCTTGCGATCAACCAGATAGATGAAGCCGTGCTCATCCAACCGGGCAATGTCACCTGTATGTAGCCAGCCATCGGTGATCGACTCGGCGGTCGCTTCGGGACGATTGATGTACCCCTTGATGACAGACGATCCACGGACCCAGAGCTCGCCCAGCTCACCGACCGGAACTTCATTGCCGGCATCATCTACGCATTTGACTTCGAAATTAGGCATGGCCGGTCCGGCAGAGTCTGGTTTGTCGACGAAAAAGTCACCGGCGACGGAGGTAATGATTCCGCAGGTCTCGGTCATGCCATAGCCTGTGCCTGGCCGCGCCGTCTGGATCCGGTCGTCAATCTTTTGCACCTGATCTGGTGGCACTTGGGCGCCGCCACATGAGATCGCCAGCAAACTCGACGTATCGGTTTTGTCAAAGTCTGGATGGTTGATCAGCTCGCGCCCCATCACCGGGACCCCGCCCGCGGAGGTCACTCGCTCGCGTTCAATCAAGCGCAGCGCCTCGCCAGCATCCCACCGATACATCAGGACGATCGTGCCCCCGACCGCCGTGACGCGATAGGCGCCGCAATTATTTGCCGTGACATGGAACAAAGGCGTCGTGATCAGCGCAACCGGCAATGGCATCGTCTCGGGCGGCTCCAGACCTGTCGCCGCCTGCATCGCCAGCATGGAAGAGGCCGCGGCGTACTGCATGTTCAGCAAATTGGCGACGCAGCCGCGATGGGTAAGTTGGGCACCTTTCGGGAACCCCGTCGTTCCGGATGTGTAGAAGATGCAAGCGTCGCTATCGGGATCAACCGAGACGTCCGGCATGTTCCGGTCAGTGCGGATAATATCGGTCCAATCCAGCACGCCTTCGTGAGTTTCCTCAGTCCGGACAGCAACTAGGACAGGCTGCGTTTCGATGTCCGGGTTATTCGCAATTCGCGCCAGCCGCTCCGCGTCGGCGAAGATGTATTTTGGCGCCGCATCATTGATCCCGTAAGCCATTTCCGGCTCGGTCCACCAGGCATTCATCCCGACAACGGCGACGCCGATCGATGTGCATGCCCAATAGATCAGCATCCATTCCGGATAGTTGCGCATGGCGATCGCGACGCGGTCCCCGGGGCGTACGCCTTGCTCGAACAGCCAACCCGCAACACTGCTGACTTGCCGGTGGGATTCGAGATAACTGATTCGGTCCTGCTCATAGACCAGATAGGTTCTGTCAGCGAACTGAGTCGTCGAGAGCCATATGTCGCGAATGCTGTTTGGTCGGTTCTTGAAGTCACGAATTTTGTTGCCGAGGATTTCGGTTTCGATGATCTCAAAATCGCCGCCTGGGCCCGTCAGTTTCTCGCGCGCCGCAGCGAGTTCCTTATAATACATGTCCTACCCCGATCTGCTTTTTTACAAGACATACGGTGTTGGCGCCGGGGCGGAAGACTTCACGTAGAGGTAGAGCGGATCGAACACCAACCCGTCTCACGGGGCTTGCCGGCCTGATCAGACGAAAAAAGGGCGGCCTCTGCGAAAGCCGCCCTTTGAAAGACTGGGCATAAATCTGACCTTCGAGGAGAGTGCTGGGAGGAAACAACAAGAAGGCCTACCCAGCCAGATTAAACACCCGTAGGGTAAAGTCTGTCTGTGCCCCGCGTCACATAGCCCATCAGAGTCGGATCGCTTTTTATGAATGCTCCCAAAGGCTTGGTCACGGGTGTCACAATCGATGCGCGCAGCATCGGAACAACACTATAGTCCGCGCCAGTCGGGTTTTCGCCGAACAGGAATGGCTTGTCGCCGAGAATCTCCCGGATTGCGATCATATCCCTGCGGACGCGGTCAAACCGCTCCTCGGCGCTGTGTCGACCCATCCCCTGGCCGTTCAGTTGCGCCAGGGCCTGTTTGCGAATCTGGCGCGTGACGAAACCGCGGATAATCGCAGGGATATCGGAAAAGAACGCGCGGCGGACATGTTCCCAATTATCATCCTCACCCCAACGATCCGCGACAATGGCGAAATAAACATGCTCTTCCACCATGCGGATGATAGAACGTGATATTCCGCGTTCGCGCTCGGTGAGGCCTTCATCGAAATCCAGATCTGCTGCGGTTTCGATGAAAGCGCGGATTTCTTCGCTGTCCGGGATCCGCAGCGAGTCGACTTCTATAAATGGGAGCTTCTGTTTCGGGGCCCCGCGCGGGTCGCCCGTCTCGATGATTTCATAAGGCAGCCCAGCCGCATGCAGCATGCAGATCGATTTCATACAGAACGGGCTGGCAGTCGGTTCTTCAAACGAAGCGGGGTAGACGGTGAGCTTGATCATCATGGAGGTCCTTGCTGTTGACAGTCCGCTAGCACGCTGCTCCTGTCATTTTTTGTCAGCAAGGTTTGCTAAGGTTTCCCCATGGCCAAGAGTGACCGCCTCCTGCAGATGATGCAGTGTCTTCGCACATTTGCGCCGCCCGTGAAGGCGCAGGCGCTCAGTTATGAACTGGGCGTTTCCCTGCGTACAATCTACCGCGATATTGACACGCTGCGCCGCTCTGGCGCGCTCATCGATGGCGAGGCGGGATATGGGTACACGCTGCAGGAAGACCCTGCCTTGCCGCCGATGATGTTCAGCCGCGATGAGATGGAAGCGCTGGTGCTCGGCCTGCGCGAAGTCGTTCAAGTTGCTGACCCAGTCCTTGCCAAGGCGGCGGAGAACGCGCTCTCCAAGCTCAAGGCGTCCCTGCCAGAACGGATGCGGTCTGAATTCGAGCATGCTGTTCTCTATGCCAAACGCTTCTATTGCCGTCCTGAAATCTCCATCGATATCGCCGCCTTTCGCGAGGCGACGCGCAATGAACAGATCGTGGAGATCAACTATCTGGACGCGGAAGAGACACCGACCGTTCGCGCAATTCAGCCCCTCGCAATCGTGTTCTTTGATCGCTCGCTGGTCGCCCTGGCCTGGTGTGAGCTGCGCCAGGATTACCGTTCTTTCCGGATTGATCGCATCCGCCAGATGATCGTCACCAACCGCTCGTTCAGGCCAAGGCGGGTCGCGATGTTGCGCGAATATCTGGATCGGCTTGAACGTTCAGATCCGGATGCCTGATCCACCCCTCGACTTGAGCGAAACTGTTCACATCAAATGGGCCCAATGGTCTCTTGCATTTGCAACTCTCCCTGCGTAACGAAGGCCCATGAGCAAAGTCTATGAAAGCGCCGCTGCAGCCCTTGATGGGGTTCTGTTTGACGGCATGATGATTGCCGCTGGCGGGTTTGGCCTGTGCGGTATTCCTGAATTGTCGATCCAGGCCATTCGCGATGCCGGAACGAAGGATCTGACCATCTATTCCAACAATGCCGGCGTCGACGATTTCGGCCTCGGGCTTTTGTTGCAAACCAAGCAGATCAAGAAGATGTGCTCGTCCTATGTCGGCGAGAATGACCTGTTCATGCAGCAATATCTCTCCGGCGAGCTGGAGCTGGAATTCAACCCGCAAGGTACGCTGGCTGAGCGGATGCGGGCTGGTGGCGCGGGTATTCCCGGCTTCTACACCAAGACCGGCGTTGGCACGGTGATCGCTGAGGGCAAGGACGTGAAGTCCTTCAATGGCGAAGACTATATCATGGAGGAAGGCATCTTCGCCGACCTCGCCATCGTCAAAGCCTGGAAGGCCGACACAACCGGCAATGCGATTTTCCGCAAGACGGCCCGCAATTTCAATCAGCCCGCCGCCACGTGCGGCAAGGTCTGCGTCATGGAAGTGGAAGAGATTGTTCAGCCGGGTGAGCTCGATCCCGACGCGATCCATATTCCCGGCATCTATGTGCACCGCCTGGTTCAAGGCACTTTTGAGAAGCGGATTGAGCAGCGGACTGTGAGGGAGCGCGCCTGATGCGTGGACCGGTCGTGGCGCTCTTGGCAATCGTTGGTGGCGCATGCGCCACGGAACCTACCGCGACATTCAAACCGGAACATGTTCTGCATAAGATTCCAATTGGTGATTTTAACGGGTACGATCCCTATCCGCCTGGTGCATCCGGGGCGACCAATGCCTATGTGCACTTCGCCGAAGATGGACTGCTTCGCGCTAGCCTCGGTTGCGCGGTAATGGGTGCTCCATACGCCTTCAGCGACAACAAAAGATTGATCATCCTCCACGCGCGCGGACTGTCGAAGCCAGACTATTCAAACTACGACTGTTCCCCCGACTTGATCGAACTAGAGATCTCGTTAGCGCGCTTTCTTGAAAATCGCCCGCGCATCCACCCATGGTCCGCCGAAGGATTGTTGCTCAATAAACAAGGCCAATCTTTGCTCCTCCAATCGGTCGAAGATGTGCTCGATGAAGATATAAAAATGAAAGTGGAACTGTGATGCCCTGGGATAGAAATCAAATGGCGGCCCGCGCCGCGCAAGAGCTTGAAGACGGCATGTATGTCAATCTTGGCATTGGCATCCCGACCCTGGTCGCAAACCATATTCCCGACGGCATGACGGTCACGCTGCAATCTGAGAATGGCATGCTCGGCATGGGGCCCTTCCCATATGCGGGCGAGGAAGATCCGGACCTGATCAATGCCGGCAAGCAGACCATCACTGAACTGCCGCACACCGCTTATTTCGATAGCGCCACAAGCTTTGGCATGATCCGCGGCGGCAAGATCGCCATGGCCATCCTCGGCGCGATGGAAGTCGCTGAGAATGGCGACCTCGCCAACTGGATGATCCCCGGCAAGCTGGTCAAAGGCATGGGCGGCGCGATGGATCTCGTTGCTGGCGTTGGCCGCGTTGTGGTCATCACCGATCACAATAACAAGAAAGGCGACGCCAAGCTGCTGAAGGAATGCACCTTACCTCTGACGGGCAAAAGTGTCGTCGACCGCGTGATTACCGACCTTGGTGTCTTTGACGTGGTCGAAGGCGGCCTGAAAGTGGTTGAGCTCGCCCCGGAGGTCACCATGGACATGGTGCGTGAGCGCACCGAAGCTGCTCTGGTCGGATGAAGGGGTTTGGGCCGACAACCTTCGGTGAACTGAACGCTGAAGAGTATGACGCCCTGCACGATCCCGGCACGACCGAGGCCTGCGTCGATCTGATCGCGGAGCTCGCGGGAGATGGCGATGTGTTGGAACTCGCCATCGGGACCGGCCGCATCGCCTTGCCACTGGCGGAGCGCGGTCTGAGAATATCGGGCTTTGACGCCTCGCCCGAGATGCTCAAGATTCTTGAGGGCAAGCCGGGTGGATCCAACATCGAAACCGGGATCGCAGACATGGCGAGCTTCGACCTGGAGCGAAAATACGATTTTGCGTTTCTGGTCTTCAACACGCTCTACAATATCACTGCGCAGAAAGACCAGGTCGCGTGCTTCCAGCAAGTCGCGAACCATTTGCGTCCGGGCGGACGCTTCTTGGTCGAGGCCTTCATGCCCAATCGGGAAAGCTTCGAGAACAATCAGGCGGTCCGCACCAAACATGTCAGTTTTGACAGCGTCTGGCTCGAAGCGGTTCAGCATGACCCGGTGGCGCAGACGCTGAATTATCAGCGCATTCGGATTACCGAAACCGGTACGCAGCTCAAACCACTCCCCATGCGCTATGTCTGGCCCGCAGAACTCGACCTGATGGCTCAGATCGCTGGTTTGCGTCCGGTGGCCCATTGGGGCGGCTGGCAGAAACAGCCGCTCACCGCGTCGAGCGACATGTATGTCATTGTATATGAGAAACCTGGAACTTAGCCTTCCAGATCCAATTGTTCCCCCACGTGACGGATTGAACCTGGCCATGAGTGGCCTATCCATTTCGATGGAATTGAGAAAGGAGATGCGCGATGCCTGAAGGTGCTATGCCTGTTCTGGTCGGGGTTGGCCAAGTCACGGACCATTGGGATGGTACGTCCGGTGCAGCCGGTGCCCCTTCTCCGAAATCTCTTTGCGTGGAGGCCAGCCAGATCGCACTTCGCGATGCAGGAATCGACGCCTTGGAGATCGACACGCTGGCCGTGGTTCGCATCTTTGAAGACAGTGTCCCCGGCGACCGTCATCCGCATGGTCACAACACCAATCTGCCCGGAACCATTGCACGCGATATCGGCGCCCAGCCAGAGCGCGCCATCTATGCCGCGGTCGGCGGTCAGAGCCCGCAACAACTTGCCAATGAGATGGCGGCGCGCATTCACGCCGGTGAAATCGAGTGCGCTCTGGTCACGGGCTCGGAGGCCAACAAGGCCTCTAAAGCTGCACGCAAGCACGGGGTCGAGATCGACTGGTCTGACAGCGCGGAGTCGCCGTTCGAAGACCGTGGTATGGGCGAGATGTTGCTCTCGCGCCCCGAGATCAAGCACGGTATCATCGCGCCCGCCTATTTCTACGCATTGTTCGAAAACGCCATGGCAGCGCGCGATGGTCAGACGCGCTCGGAGCGACGTGCCGAAATGTCGAACCTGTTCGCGAAATTCGCTGCCGTGGCTGCCGATAATCCGCACTCGCAGTTCGACACCTCGGGCTTCGATGCCGACTTTCTCGCGACACCGAGCAAAGCCAATTACCCCTTCGCTGATCCGTTCCTGAAATGGCATATCGCGCAGGATGCCGTGAACCAGGCGGGCGCGTTCCTGATTATGTCGGAAAGCAAAGCCGACGCGCTCGGGATTGCGAGCGATAAAAGGGTCTATCTGCATGGAAGCGGCGAAGCTGGCGACGATTTCATCTCCGAACGCCCCGTGCTGGACGGGTCTTGGGCCATGAAAACGGCAATCCATCGCGCCCTCGCTCAGGCTGGAGCAACGGCCAGTGAGATCAGCGCGTTCGATCTGTATTCCTGCTTCCCATGTGCTGTGTTCAGCTCGATGGCGGTTCTCGGCATTGACCACAAAACAGAAACCCGCCCACTGACGCTGACTGGTGGCCTGCCCTTTTTTGGCGGACCGGGGAATAATTACTCGATGCATGGCATTGTCAGTATGGCCGAATGGTTGCGCGATCACCCAGGCGAACAAGGCCTTGTCCTCGCCAATGGCGGCTGGATGACCAAGGAAGCCGTCGGGATCTGGTCAACGGCCCGGCCCGACGCTTTCACGCCCGTCGAGGCGATGGCCAAACCCGACACAAAAGTGGCGCTCGATCCGGAACCGGGCTCAGGCAGCGTGGAGACCTACACCGTCACCTATGGCAAAGACGGACCGATGAGCGGCATCATCTTTGGCCGGACCGAGGCGGGGGATCGCTTCATTGCCACCGCTGCACCAGACGCCATGCCGCGCCTATTGCAGGAAGACAGCCCGGTCGGACTGCAGGTCCACGTGACGACAGAAGATGAGCGCAATACGTTCGTCTTTGCGTAGCCCATCTCGTCGCGTACGGGGTTGTCTTCGTGCCGGAGCCCGCGGACAGTCTCACTAAAACCAACCCCGCCGCCGCGCCTGAGGAGCGAAAAATGTCCGAACCAAATCCCGCCTTGTTTGAACTCAGCATGTCGGAGGAAGCCAAACCGCTCCTCGCCCGGGTGATCAAGCATCTGGAAGAAAACGTCGCGCCCTGGCGCGAAGAGTTTGAAGCGCTGAACGAGGAAAAGGAAGATCGCTGGTCCTGGCATCCACGCCAGCTTGAACTCCTGGAAGAGGCCAAGGCCAAAGCGCGTGAGGCAGGGTTGTGGAATTTCTTCCTCCCGGATGCCGAAACCGGTGAAGGGCTGTCTAATCTCGACTATGCCTACATTGCTGCAGAACTCGGCAAATACCCGATGGGCTCAGAGACAATGAACTGCAACGCGCCCGATACCGGTAATATGGAAGTCCTTGAGCGCGTCGGAACGCCAAAGCAGAAAGAGCAATGGTTGAAGCCGCTCTTGAACGGCGAGATCCGCTCTGCCTATGCGATGACAGAGCCGAATGTTGCCTCCTCCGACGCCAAGAATATCAGCACGCGCGCGGTTCTCGATGGCGATGACTGGGTCATCAATGGCGAGAAGTTTTACATCTCTGGCGCGGGAAACCCGCGCTGCAAAGTCATGATCGTCATGGTCAAGACCAATCCGGATGCCCCGACCCACAAGCAGCAATCCCAGATCCTGGTTCCCATGGACACACCGGGCGTTGAAATCCTCGGCGCGATGGAAGTGATGGGCGAGGATCACGCGCCTTACGGACATATGCACTTACGCTTCACGGACGTCCGCGTGCCGAAGGAGAACATCCTGCTCGGCGAAGGGCGAGGATTTGAGATTTCCCAGGTTCGCCTGGGCCCCGGTCGTATCCACCATTGCATGCGCTCCATCGGAAAGGCCGAGAAGGCGCTGGAAATGATGGTGCAACGCGCCGGAACCCGCACGGCGTTCGGTCAAAAAATTGCCAAGCTCGGCAAGAACCTGGAAGTCATCTCGCGTGCGCGGATCGAAATCAACGCAATGCGCCTGGCGGTACTTCAAGCAGCCAAGGCAATGGATGTCCTCGGCAACAAGGAAGCACGGGTCTATGTCAGCGCCGTGAAAGCCATGGTGCCGGAAAAGGTTTGCACCATTATCGATCAGGCCATGCAAATGCACGGCGCGGCGGGTATGTCGCAATGGTTCCCATTGGCCAGTATGTACGCCGATATGCGTCATCTGCGTTATGCCGACGGACCGGATGAAGTGCATCACATGGTCGTCGGGCGCGCCGAATTGCAGAAGCATGAGCTTTGGTGAGACGCAGCTAAGCTGTGGCAACCGCCTTCCCTCGACGCATCGGCTCTGACAGACTGAACGCTTGAGGAGACGCATAGATGAGAATTGCAGCAGGATTGATCGGTCTGGCCATGCTTGGGGCATGCGCCACGACACCGGAGCCATGCACACCGGAATGGGTCGAGTGGAAAAGCGAGAAAATTCTGAAGCGGTTTGCCTATGCCAATTATAGCGAAGTGAAGCGCCTGCGCGATTTCTCTGAAGACCTGCAAGCCGACGATATCGGCCCGCTGACCGCCTTGCAGATTCCTGGAATGATACAGGATTTCAAAGCACTAGCTGAAGACTTTGAAGCGGACGTCTTACCGGCATTGAATGCTGCGGTGGATGAATGCGGCAGCGTTCAGGCGCTCGCCCCGGCGCTGACCGAGTTCCTCCGCAGCGAGGGTGTAGGCGAGGATGTCCTCGAATGGGTTGAGCTGCTTACGGTCATTGCCGTCGATTCCTGATAGGTCGGCACTGGTCTTTCCGAGCCATTCTCGCTAAACGAGCGCTCATGACAGCGCTCGACAAATCCGCATCGACCATCCCTGCCGCCAAAGATCGCCTTCGTGTCCACGCAAAGCGCATCGAAACAGATCCGCGAACCAATTCCGTGTTCGCCTACGCGCAGGAATTATTCCAGCAATTGGAAACCGGCGAGATCGGGTTGAGCGATTTGCGCGAGACGGCCCTTGATGTTTACGGCGACCGGTTGCTTGCGCGCGCGGAGCGGTTTCGCCGTCAACACACCGACGTGCCGGAGGTCCGAAATCGGATACAGACACTGGCCAAATCCGGATGGGAGAACTTCAAGACAATGGTCGAAACGCCGTTAGGCGGCGTTGTTTTCACAGCGCATCCGACCTTTGCCATGTCGCGCACCGCGCGTGCTGCCTTTGCCGCGCACGTTACGGAAAATTCTGAGCCGAGCGCGCAGGCGCTGACACAGAGCATTCAGGAAGATGGCCGGGCCTGGTCCGCATCCATCTCTCTGCTCGGGGAGCATGATGAGGTCCAGGACACGATCACACATGCTCAGACCGCATTGTCGCTCTATGCGGATCAAGTGCTCTCGGTGGCGCAGAAGAGCTTCCCTGATACCTGGCGAACACTGAAAATCAGCGTACCCACGATCGCCAGTTGGGTCGGATATGACCTTGACGGCCGCACGGACATTCACTGGTCACAGTCATTCGCGTTGCGACTTCAGGAGAAGGCCGTCCAACTCGCGCGCTACGCCGAGGAACTGGCAAGCTTGGCCCAGTTGGCCAAAGAAAATACCGCTGACCGTCTCGACGACCTGAAAGACCAATTCGCTCGCGCCGCTGAACGCACGGCAGAGGAAGCGGCAATTTTCAGCGCAGACCTGACCGAAGCGTACAATCTCGTCACGGCAGCAAATGCGCTGACGGCCGAGAACGCCGACCGGATCATCAATACCGCTCCCTTCGTGTCGCAATTGCAGAGCCTCGCGGCCGCAGAAAAAGACAATGATCTTGCCAGAGCCATCCTGGTTCTCGCGGCAAAGATGGATGCGCTCAAACTGGGCACCGCGCGCATTCACCTGCGACTCAATGCCGAACAAATCCGAACTGTCATCAGCCGCGATCTCGGTCTGGAAACCGAAAACCGCGACCTTGGGCGAAGCGCACTGAACAAGCTTTCAACCCTTGCTGCGGTCAAAGACCCGCTCGATGTGAATTTCGCCGACCTGTTCCTGGAACAATCGACCGCGCGTCGCCAATTCATGATGTGCGCGCAATTCCTCAAACATATCGATGCAGATTCGACGATTCGCTTCCTCATCGCGGAAAGCGAAAATCCGGCAACCGTGATGGGCGCGCTCTATCTGGCACGCCAATATGGGGTTGATCACCAGCTCGATATTTCACCGCTATTTGAAACACCCGAAGCGCTGGAAACCGGCGGACGCTTTATCGCCCAGCTTTTGCAGGAGCCGGAATACCTGTCCTACCTCAAAACGCGCGGATACTTGTCAGTACAGCTGGGCTTCTCCGATGCCGGGCGTTTCATTGGCCAGGTCTCTGCGGACATGGCGATCGAGCGCATTCACAATCTGATCAGCCGGGCAGTGGCGGATGCCGATGCGGGCCTGTCCTTGCTGATTTTCAACACACATGGCGAGTCGATGGGGCGCGGCGCATGGCCCGGCACGTTCGATCAACGCTTCGATCACCTGCTCAGCCACTGGACCCGTCAGCAATCCAGGGATCGCGGTGTACCACTTCGCCATGAAGTCAGCTTTCAGGGAGGCGACGGCTATTTGCACTTCGCCAATGATGAGCTGGCGACGGCAACCTACAATGCGTTCGCAGATCATCTCCTGTCCGATCCGCGCGACGCCGCGCAAGACCCATTCTACGATCACACCGATCTTGTCTGGGATTTCTACCGCGCCCTGCGACGATGGCATGAGCGCCTGTTCGCGAACCCCGATTATGGTCACTTGCTGAATGATTTTGCCACCAATTTCCTGATCAAGGCCGGATCGCGGCAGCGACGTCGCAGCTCCGGTCCGGCTGGGCCGCGATCCCTGCGCGCCATCTCTCACAATGCGACCCTGCAACAGTTGGGCGTGCCGTTAAATACGGCAGCCGGGATTGGGTCAGCGCTCCGGCGTGAGCGGGACCAGGTCAATGATCTGATCAAGGATTCCCCGCGCATGCGCGGCCTCATGCGATTGGCATCGATGGCGAGATCGGCAACCAGCGTTCCAGTTTTGCGGGCTTATGCCAGCCTCTATGATCCAAGTTTTTGGGTTGCCCTCTCAACGGCGACCGAGGATGGCGACAAGGCCCTATCCTATCGCCGGATATACTACTTGCTGCAGGATCGCCAGACGCTCGCCTCGATCGAGAAGATCGCCAATATGCTGAGCATAGACTTTAGTAAGTTCGATCCAATGCTGAGCCAGATGGAGACGGTCCCGAGCAAATCCGAACGACACGAAGCGCGTCTCGACGTGCACGTCCTGCATTCGATCCGCCAGGCCCTGATGATGAAGGCGCTTGCGCTCGCCGGGCAGTTGCCAACCGTATCGCGCCGCCACGAATCGACCGTGGTCGATATCATGAACCTCATCCGCGCCATGCAGATTGGCGACGCCGTGAAACTGCTCTGCGAGATCTTCCCGGCATCGCGTGAGGAAGAGGCCCGACTCGCTGCCATCTCAGAGCCTGGGCACATGACGGGTAGCCCCGCGAATGGCTATGATCAGCTGCATGACGAGGTCATCAAACCGCTGGATGAGATCGACCAACTCATGCACATGACCACGTTGGCCGTGTGCCAGGCTTATGGGGCGTACGGCTAGCTCAAGAAACCGCTTGCTTATCGTCGGGAGAGGCTTCTGAAATCCGCTCTTAACAGATCGGAGACCCAGATGAGCAAACCGGAAAAACGAACAGGTCCACTCGCGGGCGTAAAGATCGTTGATATGTCTTCAGTGGTGCTGGGACCTTTTGCTACCCTGATCTTTGGTGATCTCGGCGCTGACGTAATCAAGATCGAGTCCGGTCAAAAAGGCAAGGCTGGCGACATGATGCGCTATGCCGGTGCCTCGCCTACCGGTGATTTGGGACCGATCTATACCAGTCTCAATCGCAACAAGAAGTCCATCCAGCTCGATGCCAAGACCGAAGACGGCAAGGCTGCCATCGTGGCGCTGCTCAAAGACGCGGATGTGTTCTTCCATAATGTGCGTCTCGCGGGGATGCAGCGCCTCGGGCTCGACTATGAGAGCGTGAAAGCGATCAATCCGGGCATTGTATACGTCCACTGCGCAGGCTTTGGCGCGGGTGGTCCTTATGAAAAACGGCAAGCCTATGACGACCTTATCCAAGGCGCTTCCGGCTTTGCCGCACTCAATGCAATGCGATCAGGTGGAGACCCGCAATACGCGCCGAGCCTTGTCGCAGACAAGACGGTTGGCCTGTTCGCCACCTACGCGACTCTGGCGGCGCTGTTCCATCAGGCAAAGACGGGTGAAGGCCAGTTCGTGTCTGTCCCAATGTTGGAGAGCTTCACGTTCTTCAACATGGTCGAGAATCTCTATGGCGAAACATTCCTGCCCGGTAATGGCAAGCTCGCATACTCGCGATCAATCAATGCCAATCGGAAACCCTACAAGACCAAAGACGGTTACATCGGCCTGGTGCCTTATTCCGATCAGCAATGGGAGCAGTTCTTCGAAATGGGCGGCAAGTCGGGCGTGTTCGAAGATCCGCGCTTCTCGACCTATTCCGCCCGGACCGAAAACATCACGGACCTTTATGCCATCATCGGCGAAGTTGCTTTGTTGAAGACGACGGATGAGTGGCTTACGCTGCTCGACGAAGCCAACATCCCGGCCATGCGTTACAATGAGATGGGCGATGTGCTGACCGACCCGCACCTTGCCGCGGTCAATTTCTTCCAGACCCGAACGCACCCGGATGCCGGCGATTATCGCGCCATGAAGCACCCGGTTGAGTTCAGCGCGACCCCGGCAGAGATCGCGCTTGATCCTCCGCGCCTCGGGGCCGATACCGAAACAGTGCTGGCGAGCCTCGGCCTGTAACGGCATCGACTCGCCAGTCGGTCAGTCATTGCAGAGCTTGTGCGCCTTCAGCTCTTTCTTGTTCAGCTGGTGCTTGGCAATGATGCGCCATGCGCCAACCTCATCTGAACGGCCTTTGCTCAGCACCTCCACCAGAGCTCGTCCGTGCAGACTATGTCCGAATTTGCACGACGGAACATGGTCGGTATCGACGCGGTACCAGCAGCCTTTGATCTTCACCAGAAAGCGGGTTTCAGTGAGAGGTCGCAGGTTGTGATCGTGCCGCCACCCATGCGCCTGACGTTTGCGGTTTTCGCGCAGCGTGTCGCGATAGTGCTTCAGTCCGAGCTTGCGGCACAACTTGTCCGTCCGTTTGATGAGCCCATCATTTGGATCGACATAGAGCTTCGCCCACCAGTGATCCGGTGCCATTGGACGTCCCCAATGGTTTGCCGCCATGAAGCCGCCTTCACGATCCACAGTGACCTTGATCATGATGAAATCGCTCAGATGGTCGCGCACATGTTGCTTCACTGTGCTGCTTGCATCGAGATGCTCGCTGATCTCGCTATAGACTTTGCTCCAGGGCCGACCGACTTGCTTCATGAGATAACGCTTGAGGGGCGCCAGGTTCTCATTCAGCGACTTGGTGTAACCGTGCTGCTCAAGCGCCATTCGGCGCCCCGTCGCATGCTTGCGGCCGGGAGCTTTGTCATGGCGCAGTTTGGTTTTCAGCGCATGCCGGCTGCCCCAGCGCGGACGCTCGACGATAACTTTAAACATGTCCTCACGCATGGTGATCTCCTGCCAGCCTTTCCGGCTGAATTGAAATGAATGGGGCGCGATTGCGCGCGCGCAGAAGGCAGCTTTTGCTGCCCTGTTTAGAATTGCCCATTGGAAAGGGTCCTGATCCTAAGAGTAAAAATCGGGGTGAACTAAGTTTGCGTACCTGGTCTGCATGCACCCCTCCTCTTGTTGTTCAGGTTGGCAGAGATCGTGGCTATAGACACCGAATTTGGCGAAGGCAAGGCGAGGCCATTCATGTGCAATCCACGTGATTGCCCTGACTTTTCTCCGCGCGGCTCTTCTGGCATAAGCCCGCGAATGTCGAATATTCGTGTCACCGCCTTGTACAAGTTCGTCAGCTTTGACGATCCCGAATCCTTTCGTGAGCCCCTGCTTGAGCGCCTCGCGGAGCTTGGCATCAAAGGAACCATCCTGCTCGCGACGGAAGGCATAAACGGCACGATCGCTGGCACCAGCGGGGCGATGGACGAAGCGCTCACCGCGATCTCTGCCCTACCCGGTTGCGAGTCTCTTGAGTGGAAAGACAGTCACTCCGACACGATGCCATTCCTGCGCCTGAAGGTCCGGCTCAAAAATGAAATTGTCACCATGGGCGTGCCCGGCACTGATCCAACCTGCCTTGTCGGCGCCTATGTGAAGCCGGAAGACTGGAACGATCTGATCACTGACCCGGACACCGTCGTCATTGACACGCGCAATGACTATGAAGTCGCGCTTGGTACCTTCCAGGGCGCGATCGATCCGGAGACAGACTCCTTTCGCGAGTTTCCTGAATGGTTCGAAAACTTTCGCGCTGAGCTTGCCAAGCAAGGCCGGACGCCGAAGATCGCAATGTTCTGCACAGGCGGCATTCGTTGCGAAAAATCCACCTCCTACGTCAAATCGCTGGGGATTGAAGACGTCTTCCACCTTCAGGGCGGAATTCTGAAATATCTCGAAACCGTCCCCAAACAGGACAGCCTCTGGGAAGGCGAATGCTTCGTTTTTGACGAGCGCGTCAGCGTCGGTCACGGACTGGAAGTCGGTGACTATCAGCTCTGCCACGCCTGCCGTTACCCGGTCAGCGCGGCGGACCGCGAAAGTGAGAAATTTGAAGACGGCGTCTCCTGCCCACGCTGCCATGGAACGTTCACCGACGCCAAAATGTCAGCCCTGCGCGAGCGCCAGAAGCAGGTCCGTCTCGCCAAAGCGCGCGGCGAGACCCATATTGGCGATGACGTGGTCATGACGCCAAGACAGAAAGCCCCTGCGTGAGCCAAACCCGGCCCATCCTCTATTCCTTCCGACGCTGCCCCTATGCGATGCGCGCGCGCATGGCGATCGCGCGCGCCGGTGTGGAGTGCCGCCTTCGCGAAGTCGTGCTGCGCGACAAGCCGGCTGAAATGCTCGAAGCTTCGCCGAAAGGCACAGTCCCTGTCATCGTCACCCCGGATGGAACGGTGATCGAGGAAAGTCTCGATGTGATGGCCTGGGCGCTCGCCCAGAATGATGCGGATGACTGGCTGACCCCGGACCACGGTAATCGCGCGGACATGGACGCGCTCATCGCGGAGTGCGATGGCCCGTTCAAACGAGCGCTCGATCGTTACAAGTACCCCAACAGATACGAAGACGAGGGTGTGGTTCGCGAAGACCAGCGCACGTTAGGCGTCGCTTTCCTGGAAAAGCTGAACGCTCAACTGGACGGCCGCCAGAACCTGTTTGGCGAGCGCGTCTCTTACGCAGATATCGCGATCTTTCCCTTCGTCCGTCAGTTCGCAAACACCGATCGAACCTGGTTTGACGCCGTGCCCCTCCAGCATTTGCAAGCTTGGCTCGCGCGACATCTCGACAGCGATCTGTTCAAGCAGATCATGCCAAAATTTCCGCAGTGGAAAACGGGTGACCAGGAGCCGGTTTTTCCGGCGCGATAGTCGCCGACTTCTACCCTCGAAGCACCTTGCGTACAGCTTCCAGCGCCGCTTCGGCATTTGCACCGTCAGGGCCGCCCGCTTGAGCCATGTCGGCGCGGCCACCACCGCCTTTACCGCCGACTTCTGCGGCAGCAACGCGGACGAGATCGACGGCCGAATGTGTCGCGGTCAGGTCATCCGTGACGCCCACGGCAACTGCCGCTTTGCCTTCATTGACGCCAATAAAGACTGCGATGCCGGACTTCATTTGTGCTTTCGCTTCGTCAATCAAGGCGCGCAAATCCTTACCGCCAACCCCGTCCGCGACGCGGGCGATCAGATTGACGCCATTGATGTCTTCGGGACCGGACGGCGCGCCGCTTTCGCCCGCCATGGCGAGGGCGCGCTTGGTATCCGCGAGCTGGCGTTCCAGTGTCTTGCGATCTTCAACCAGTCCGGAGACTTTCTTGCCGACATCCTTGAGCGGTACTTTGAGCTGCTCGGAGAGATCGACGGCAACCTGGGCCCGGCTACGCAGGAATGCAATCGCCTCGGCCCCCGTCGCCACTTCGATGCGTCGCACACCAGCCGAAACACCGCTTTCCGACAGGATCACAAAGGTGCCGATATCACCCGTGCGCTCGACATGCGTGCCGCCGCACAGCTCGACCGAATAGGCCTTGTCACTCTCATTCAGATCAGCGCCCATGGACAGGACGCGCACCTCGTCGCCATATTTCTCTCCGAAAAGCGCCAGCGCGCCAGCCTCGATCGCCTTGTCAGGCGTGGTGACGGACACGCCCACAGGATTGTTCTGACGGATCACCGTATTGACCTGGTCTTCGATCGCCTCGATTTCAGCCGCGGTCAGAGGCGCGCCGTGCGAGAAGTCAAAGCGCATGCGCTCTTCTTCGACCAATGAGCCTTTTTGCGTCACATGCTCACCGAGCACGTCGCGCAAAGCCGCGTGCATGAGATGGGTGGCCGAATGGTTGGCCATGATCCGCGTGCGGCGATCTTGGTTGACCTTGGCCGAAACCGATTCTCCAGTGCGGAGGGTGCCATCGACGAGCTCACCCATGTGCGCGTGCACATCGCCCGCGCGCTTTTGGACATCACGCACAATGAAGCGCGCGGTCTTGGTCTCGATCACACCGTGATCTCCTGCCTGGCCGCCACTCTCTGCATAGAATGGCGTCTGGTCCAGG
>JANSXJ010000248.1 GCA_024743015.1 Hyphomonas sp.
GGGCGCTACAGAAGTCGTAGAAAGATGTTCCCCGTGTTAGAGATACTGCAACCGTTGCAGGGCATGGATTTCTAGCCTGCGCACGAGCGAGGAATGTTGTTTCCATGCCCCACGTTGAAGCCGAGTTTTCACACAGCCTCCGGACATAAGGAATGGCCGAAATGCAGACAAAGGGCCCGTTGTTCTTGTCTACCCGGATGGCGGCTTTCATGATTTGTGATAGTCTGCATGGTATCCATATGCGAACGCTCATAGCCCTTTTACGTGCCGTCAATGTCGGGGGAACCGGCAAGCTCCCCATGGCCGAACTGCGCTCAATGGCCGAAGCAGCAGGCTTTGCAGATGTTCGCACCTATATTCAGTCAGGGAATTTGATATTTTCATCAGCCGATGAGCTATCGGTGGTAAGAAAGGCGCTGGAAAAACGGCTTGCGGACTATGCGGGAAAGCCGGTCGGTGTTCTCCTGCGCACTGCAAACGAGATGCAGGAAGTCCTCATCGCTAATCCCTTTGCGGATGCCGAACCGAGCAAAGTAGGCGTCCTATTTCTTGACGCGTCACCACCGCCCGCCACCACCGAGACCTTAAAGGGTCAAGCAGACGAAGAGGTTGCCCTTGGGCAACGGGAAGTCTTCATCCACTATCCGTCTGGAATGGGGCGATCGAAATTACAGTTGCCAGCGCTGTCGGCAATGTCCGAAGGCACCACGCGCAATATCAACACGGTGACGAAACTCGTGAAAATGGCGACCGAGTAAAGAGGCCCCTGCGCCAATGCCGCCATTCGTGCAAGTGGCGGCATCGTTCAAATTGGGCTCGCAGTTCACATCAGGCCAGCGCCTGGCCCTGGCGGCACAGAAGACACAATGAAACGGCGGGTTTGCGGCGAGCAGGCACTGAGCTGGCTGTGTTCAACTCCTGCGTTGACGCCGAAGCGCGGTCCAGAGGACTTTGAGTTTTGAAAGCGCCGGAATTCTGGCTCGTTTTGTCGTTCAATTGACCGACAGATCGCGCTGTCGCGCCACCCTCAATGCCGTGGCCCACCAGCCAAGATCGCGGACCATTGTATCGACGGCATCAGCGGCAGGCTTCGACGGGCTGAAACCCCTTTCGTTGATGTCGTTCCAAGGGTTTGCAAGGGCCACACCGGCCCGAACGCTGACCATCGAAAGCTCCGCAACGACTTGCCGGAGCTGTTCGACGGCACGGATGCCTCCCGCCATTCCTCCATAAGAGACGAAAGCGACAGGCTTGCGGCCCCATTCATCATAGGCCGTGTCGAGGATCAGCTTCACGGTGGACGGAAAGCTGTGATTGTATTCGGGCGTCAGCACGATAAAGCCATCCGCCTCGCTTATCCTTCGCCTGAAGTCGGCCACTGCCGTCGTTTCTTCGGCCATAAACCGCGGCGGGAGTTTGAGCTCGAGCGGGTCCATGACATCCACGTCCAGCCCGGGCATCTCTGCCAACTCGCTCTGGACCCATTTACCGATCACAGCGCATAGACGGTTCTCGCGGTCGCTTCCGTAGATCAGTGCGATCTTCAGCTTTTCTTTCATTTGGTGCTCCAGAGTTTCGAACGCAGCTTTTGTATTGTAAGCTGCTTGTCGTTGAGAAGTATGGTTCTTCAACTCGGGAGCTGACATGGATGTAAGTGACGTTGAGAAACGGAGCCCACATGACCCTGCGCGGGCCGACTGCCCCGGGCGGGACATCTTCGAGACGGTGACGAACCGGTGGACATTCCTGATCCTGTGGTGTCTGCGAACCGGCCCGCTGCGCTTTTTTGAGCTGCGTGACACGGTCGAAGGGATCAGTGAGCGGGTGTTGTCGGAGAATCTGAAGAAGCTGGCGCGCGACGGGCTTGTTGAGCGCCATGTCGAACCGACACGTCCCCCCAAGGTCAGCTACACACTCACGCCTATTGGCGAGGAATTGACCAATGTCGTACAGCAACTCGCGAATTGGATCGATCAGCGTACACCGGACATCGAGCGAGCGAGACTTAGACACGATGCCAATTGAACGTTGCGATCGGACTGTAATTCGTTATGCCAATTGGACGGCCAGTTGCTATCCAGACGGCTGTAATGAGTTCAGATTGGAAGGGCTGGGAAGGCTGCAAAGCAGGATGGTGCGACATCGCGGACGACGATTTTCTGCATCCTGTCACCAGCGTATTGATCTCCTCAGCTGATTGGCAATGAGACGACCGCAACCTGTTCTCCACACATGCTGATAAAACGCAAAGTGCTTGATCGCATCGCTGCAGGAGACGTTGATCTTGCGTTCCGGTGGTGGAAGCGACCCACGGTAAAGGCCGGCGGACGGCTTCGGACCGCCGTTGGCGAACTGGCGATCACCGATGTCGACGCCATCGATCCAGCCTCACTGACGCAGGACGATTCCCGGCGCGCCGGATATCAGACATTGGAGGCGCTCAAAGCGGACCTTGCAGCGCGGCCGGACAGCGCGCTTTACAGGATCGCGATGCGCTACCATGGGCAAGACAGCAGGATCGAGCTGCGCGAGGATGCAGAACTGTCGGACGACCAGTGTTCCGAGGTGCTGGCGCGTTTGAATCGCCTTGATCAAAAGGCGGGATCGAAAGCGCTGTCCCCGAGAATTCTCGATCTCATAGGCAATTGGCCGGAACGGCGCGCGCAGGAGCTGGCCAATGAGGTCAGAATGGAAAAGCAGGACTTCAAACGACACGTTCGCAAGTTGAAGGAACTGGGTCTAACCGAGAGCCTCCCAGTTGGATACAGGCTTTCTCCAAGAGGACAGCGCCTGCTCGAGTTCGCGCGAAATCAGGATAGGCTCTGACGGGCTTCCTGGGCCGGAACGAGGCCAAGGGCCTGGGCTGGCGAAGCGACTAGTCTTTCACCGATGGCCAGTAGGTTCCAAAACTCCAGAGGTTGTCTTCCGGGTCTCGGCACACGAACTCCCGTGATCCATAATCTGTGTCATGGAGCTCCATTTCGATGGAAGCCTCCGCTGCGCGGACCTTGTCGTAGAGATCATCGAGGTTTTCGACAGCGACATAGAGCGCATCCGTCCGTCTGCCGGCCCTGTCGCCGACGAGCTTCCCATAGTCGTCGTCCTGCGCTTGGCCCAACATCACAATCGACGAGCCGAGCGAGAGCTGCACATGGGCGAGAGAACCATCTTCGTTCCGGTAGAGCGCGTGTTCGGCAAACCCGATCACACCCGTCAGCCAGGCGATGGCCGCATCGGCGTCGTGATACCGGAGGGTGGGGAAGATGCAGGGAGGCGTCATAAGATCGATCCGTCTGTGAGTATGGTGACACGATAGATCGGATTTCCGGGCTTGAATTGAAGATTTCGGAACTGATCAGAGATCCAGGCGCGGCTCCGATGGCTGTGTCCGTTGCGCCCAGGCAGATGGCGGCTGGCCGGCCAGGTCCTGGAACTCGCGGATCAGGTGGGACTGGTCCGCATAGCCCGCTTCGGCTGCAATCGCCGCCCAGCCGATCTCTCCAGACCCCAGCGCAAGGGTCCGCGCCCGCTGAAACCGGAGCATGCGCGCCGCCGCCACGGGACGAAGTCCGGTCTCTTGACGAAACTGTGTACTGAGATGGCGCGTGCTCCAGCCGATGGCGGCTGCGGTCGCCGATATAGTGTTTCCCCGGGCCAGCAGGTGCCATGCTTGCCGAATGGGGATGGAGCCGTTGTGACCAAATCTTGGTGCCAGAAACCGCTCGATCAGATCGAAGCGCACCTGCCATTCCGTCGCGCTATGAAGTTGGTCGTGTATCGCGTCATACGCGCCACCGAATTGGTCGACAGCACTCAGGTCCACCACCTGAGACGCAAGCTCCGCGGCGGCGCCCCCGAACAGGCGCACAGCGCCAAGCGGCGTCAGGTCGACCTGTATCAGCTCAGCCCGTCCATCGCAGGATACGCTCACCGGGCCAGGGAAAAGACCGGCGGTGAAACTGAAAGCCCGAGTGCCATCGCCCTTGCGTCCGAGCCTTATGTCCCAAGGCTCGCCAAGATTGAACACGATTGGAAAGACAAGTTCGGCCGTCTCCAGAAAACGGCTCGGTTCCGTCTTCGAGCAATATCCTGATATGCGTGCGACCAACCCCGTCAAAGCACGGGACGGTGTGCGAGAGATGAAGGTGACATCGGCCATGCATGCAGCTTAGCAAGTTGCCTGCGTCCATTTCTACCGAGCCGGTATCGCTTTTGGTCTGCTGGTAGTGAAGCGCTTTTGCACTTGCAAGTCACGCGTCTCCGGTTAAACTGCTTGCGTTATGCAAGTGGATTAAAGGTGCGCCATGAGGAAGCTTATAATTTGGGATTTAATGACGCTTGATGGCTGCTTCGAAGGGCCATCGCCTTGGTCGTTGGACTTCCACGGTTTGGTGTGGGGTGAAGAACTGGAAGCCTTTTCCCTGGAGCAGCTCGATGACGTCGGAACACTGCTGTTCGGCCGACGCACGTTCGAGGGAATGGCGGCTCATTGGTCAAACGAGACCGGAGCGATCGCAGATCGTATGAACGCCGTGGAGAAAGTCGCAGCAACGCGCAAAGGAACGAGCGCAAAATGGGCCAATGCGCGCATTTTCCAGGGCGAGATCGCCGACGAAATTGCTGCGCTCAAGGCAGAGGACGACAAGAAGGACATATTCATATTCGGCAGCGCCGATCTGACCGCGACACTTCTTGATATGAATGCCGTCGACGAAATCCGGGTTTGTCTCGTCCCGACGGTGCTGGGCGGCGGCAATCCTCTTTTCAAAGCCGGCGGCGCCCGCAAGGACTTCAAGCTGATCGAGTCGCGCCCGTTCCAATCCGGTGGTGTGCTGCTTCGCTATGCCCGAGCCGAAGCCTAAGCGCTCGGGCTGCCCAATCAATCTCGCCACCGAGGTGCTCGGTGACGGATGGAGCCTGGTTGTTCTGCGCGACATCATGTTCGGAGGTCGGCGCACATATCGCGCCATTCTGACGAACTCGCTGGAAGGCATTGCCACGAACATTCTGGCAAGCCGCTTGAAGCAGCTTGTCGAAAACGGGCTTTTGACGGCGGCGCCTGCCCCGGACCATCGACAAAAGACGATCTACAGCTTGACTGAAAAAGCGATCGCCCTTTTGCCCGCCATGATCGCGCTTGGCGCATGGGGGCGGCAGTTCCTGCCGACGGAGCCGGAACTGGCCATCCGCAACCAGGTTCTCGAGGAAGGCGGCCGGGAGCTACAGGAAGCCTTCATGGCAGAGCTGCGTGAAACCCATTTGGGCATTGCAAACCCGTCCAGCGGTCAAAGTGTGGCAGAGCGGCTGGAGCTCGCATTTCAGCAAGCCAAGTCCGAAATCAGACGTTAGTCGCGGCGCTCCATTTTTGGTGAGCATGGGCTTAGGTCTGCCCTCGACACATGACCACTCGTGGCGGCATTTGTATGGACCGACTGCGTTTCGCAAGAGAGAATTTGGCTCGATAGCGGAAGTCGCTGATATGTATCCGGCCTTTTTGTCGATACGCGGATCGTGGCCTTGATGGGAATACGCACGCACTTTTGATCTCATTAGCAGACA
>JANSXJ010000576.1 GCA_024743015.1 Hyphomonas sp.
CGTCACTGTCGGCCGTTGTTCGGTCAGGTAGAAATCTTCAATTGCCTGCTCGACGATTGCTTCGATTTCGAGTGGCAGACGCTGACGGCCCTTCGCTCTTCCGAGGGGCTTCGGCAAGAGGGCGTGAACTGTTGGATTGTCGCGGTATCGATTGAGCAGACGATACATCCACGCACGTGCGATGCCGAGGTTCTGGGCTTCGGCATCGACAAGCTGCGTCGTGATCCTCTCGGCGGCGAGTAGACGCCTAACCGCGTCAAGCCTGTCGTTGGCGACTTTCCAGTCGTCGTCTGGGATCAAAGAAAGATCAGTCGTAGGGCGCGATGAAGACATAACAGCACACCACGTGAACGAGCACCTATTCTACATCGTTGTTGGTAATTCTTCACTATATATTGTGTGCGCCAATGGTCACTATGCCTGTATAATGATTCTTAGACGGTTGAAATTGTTGGAATGATGGTTCTACTGAATAGCTGATTCCGACAGCAGAATCGGGCCGAAACGAACCGGGAGGGGAAGGGCCGTCATGGTGAGAGCAATATTCGGCCGTCTAGTTGACTGGGTGTCTGGTGTTCCATCACCAACCGGCCCATGGCCGACGATCAAAGAGGAATGGGATAGGCTGGTCGACTGGCTCGCGGGCGTGCCTCCGCGAAGTCTGCAGGTACCGGCAATTGGTGTAGAGCCTGAGGCGGCCGAACACGCGGTGCCAGCCGTCGAGGAAACCACAACTCCCCTTGAAACGTATTTGGCATACTATCGAGGTCTCCGACATCCCGGTCCCGGCTATGCAGTTCTTGTCACAGGCGCATTCGGATCGGGTAAGACCCATCAGGTTCAACGGGCACTGCCGGAGACTGAGCGGATCTATGTAAGCCTCTTCGGCGTTCGGTCTGTAGAGCAACTTCACGCGGAGGTGGTTGCCGCCGCGAACCCGTCCCTTGAGAAGATCGCAAAGGCTGCTGAGCAGGCGGGTGCTGCGGCAAAGAACTTGGGTGGTATGTTTGCTATCGGCGCCGCTGCGTCACCGGTGGTCAGTGCGATGCTGCGCCGGGAAGTGCGGCCGGACCGGGTTCTGATTTTCGATGACCTGGAACGGTCCTCCCTGGACCCAAAAGACCGCCTTGGCGCGATCAACCAGTATGTCGAGCACCGCGGGTTTCGGGTCGTCGTGATCGCCCATGATGAAGCGATTGCCGAAAAAGATCCCAATGCCAAAAAAGAGAAACTCTTCGGCCAGGTCATTCGGATCGAGCCGCAGACCGACCAGGCGTTCGATAGCTTCCTTCTACGGGAAAGCAATGGACGCGCCTGGTCCTTCGTTGGATCGCACAAGAACGCTGTCCTCGACATCTTTCACGAGTCCGGCGAACAGTCGCTAAGGATCCTCCGCCACGTCGTGGAGGATCTCGGCCGACTGGCGCGGACGCTGAGCGACGTTCACATCGCTCATGAGGACGCGATGAAGGCCGTCGTCGCGCTATTCACAGCCTTCGACATCGAGGTTCGCAACGAAACAATCGGCCCCGACGATCTCCAGGGCCGGCGACATAAGATCGAGAAGTTCGGTTGGGATCGCGCCTCACAGCCGGATGA
>JANSXJ010000042.1 GCA_024743015.1 Hyphomonas sp.
CTACCGCCACCACCCATGCCCTGCGTTCCGGCGACACGCCGGGCAGCGGCACCACCATCCAGCTTTCGGACAATGAACGATGATCTTCAAACGCCCTTCCATCCGTTACGGCAAGACGCCCGCACCGGAAACACCTTACCAGAAGGCGGCCCAAGTCTGGGACGAGCGGATCGGTTCAGCCCGCGTCCAGGCCAAGAATTGGCGGCTGATGGCCTTTGGTTGCCTGCTTGTGACAGGCGGGCTGGCGGCTGGTCTTGTTGTTCAATCGGCGCGTGGCACGATCCAGCCCTGGGTCGTCGAAATCGATCGACATGGACAGGCCCAGACAGTCGGGCCAGCGATTGCCGACTACGAGCCTGCCGATCCGCAAATTGCGTTTCACCTCGCACGCTTCATCGAGCAGGTTCGCGCCATCGCCGTCGATCCAGTGATCGTGCGGCAAAACTGGTTGCGTGCCTACGAGTTCACCACCGATCGCGGCGCGATGGCGCTCAATGCCTATGCTCGCTCAGACGATCCGTTCGCCAAGGTCGGCCGCGTACAAATCTCAATCGAGGTGTCGAGCGTCATCCGCGCTTCTCCTGACAGTTTTCGGATCGCCTGGATCGAACGTCAGTTCGAAGATGGCAGTCTGGCGCGAACCGAACGTTGGACCGCGATCCTGACCATTGTCATTGACCCGCCGCGCACAGCCGACCGGCTGCGTGAGAACCCGCTCGGCATCTATGTGCACGCCATCAACTGGTCACGGGAGCTGGAGCAATGAGCCGTTCCGCATTGGTGTTAGGCAGTCTGGCCGTTGGGATCATGCTGACCGGCTGCGCAACCTTCACGCCGCCCGAGATCAGCTATGATCCAGAGGTGCCGCCCTTGCCGGATCCACCGGTGCTCGAAAATGCGCAGGTCACGCCAAAACCACTGCACACGCCGCCTGCGTGGCGCCCGGCGCGCGGGGGCCCTGCTGGAACGGCAGAAGCCGCTGAGCCCCAAGCCCGCATCGCCATGGCCAATGCCGCCGCCCGAATCGAACCGCGGCGGGCCGGCTATTACAATGCCATCCAGATGTTCCCCTTCAGCCCCGGCGCGCTCTATCAGGTCTATGCTGCGCCCGGCCAGATCACCAGCATTGCGCTGGAGCCAGGCGAGCGCCTGACGGGCTCGGGGCCAATCGCGGCGGGCGATACGGCACGCTGGATCATCGGCGATACGGTGAGTGGAAGTGGGCGTTCGGAACGCGTTCATATTCTGGTCAAACCGACCCGGCCAGATATCGCGACCAATCTCGTGCTCAACACCGATCGCCGCACCTATATGATCGAACTGAGATCGCGGGAGGAAGCCTATATGCCGGCCGTCGCCTGGGCTTATCCGGATCCGCAAAGAGCGGCACGCCGCTCCGATCCAGCATTTCCAACCATTCCACCCGCGGCACAGCGCAATCATCGTTACGGGCTTTCGGGCGATACGCCGCCATGGCGCCCGGTCTCGGTGTTCGATGACCGGCGGCGGGTCTATGTCGTCTTTCCACGGGGCATCGTACAGGGCGAGATGCCCCCGCTGTTCGTGCTCGGGCCGGACGGCGCGCCGCAACTCGTCAACACACGGATACATCAGAATGTTTTGATCGTTGATCGCCTTTTTGCTGCTGCCGAATTGCGGCTGGGAGACGATGATCAGCAGATCGTTCGTATCGTGCGGACCGATACGAGGCCGGGATCATGAGTGATCCGGTCGATCAAAGCGCCGATCCTCTCGACGCTGTGCAGGCGCAGCAGAGCACCAAAGATACGTTCCGGCTTCGGCCACCGCCGCCGCGTGTCGTCCGGCTTTCCCGAAAGGTTCTGGCCGGCTTGGGTCTGGTGGCCGGTCTGGGCATCGGTGCTGCCTTGATCCTGGCTCTTCAGGACAGGCGTCCCGGGCAAGCCCCGGCCGAACTGTTCACCACCGAAAATCGGCCGACGGCCGATGCATTGCGCAGTTTGCCTGCCGATTACGCCGCGATCCCTCAGCTTGGACCAGCATTGCCGGGCGATCTCGGAGGTCCGATCTTAAGGGCGCGCGAGGAAGGCCGTCCGGTGCCTGCAGCCCCCATGCCTGGACCCGATCCGGCTGAACAGCAACGTCTCGAGGAAGAGGAGGCAGCACGCGTCAGCGCGTTGTTTGTCGGTTCCGCCACACGATCGCCGGCCAATGCTGGATTGCCCAGCCCGAACCTTGGGGCGTCAACGCTGGCGGATTTAGGCTTGGGCCAATCGCAAGAAGGACAGCGAGCCTTTCTCGCTCGACCCGTCGATCGGCGCACTGTGTCCGACGATCGCGCGACGCCGCCAGCCTCGCCCTTCCTGCTACAGGCTGGCACGGTGATCCCGGCGGCGCTCGTCACAGGCATCCGCTCTGATTTGCCCGGACTGATCACCGCTCAAGTCACCCAAAACGTCTATGACAGTCCGACGGGTCGCTTCCTTCTGATCCCACAAGGTGCCCGCCTGATCGGCGAGTATGATGATGGCATCGGATTCGGCCAGCGCCGCATTTTGCTGGTCTGGACACGGCTGATCCTGCCTGGTGGCCGGTCGATTGTTCTGGAACGCCAACCCGGTGCCGACACGCAGGGCTTCGCCGGGCTTGAAGACCAAGTCGACAATCATTGGTGGTCCATCGCCCGCGCCGCAGTCCTGTCGACGGTTCTCAATGTTGGCGCTGAACTTGCCGCCGATGACGAAGATCCGATTCTTGGCGCCATACGCGACGGCGCACAAGACACGGTTGGCGATGCGAGCCAGCGAATTGTCGACCGGCAATTGGACGTCGAACCGACGCTGACCATCCGGCCGGGGTTCCCCGTGCGCGTCATCGTGACCCGTGACCTGATCATCGAGCCGAGGTGACAAATGGATAAGCGTTCAGTGACCAAATTGAAACTGGGTCCGCTTGGTAACGACAAGCCAGTCAAGGTGACAGTGGAGCTGCCCGCGGCGGTTCATCGCGACCTCCAAGCCTATGCTACGGCGTTGGCGCGGGAGACCAGTCAGCCAGTTGAAGATGTGACCAAGCTGATCGCGCCGATGCTCACTCGATTCATGGCCAGCGATCGCGCGTTCGCCAAAGCAAAGAAGCAGCGCAAGTCCGATACGCTCTAATGGGAATATGGAAAGTCAGTGCTTGGACATGGTCCGCATCAGCGACAAGAACCGTCGCAAGGCCGGATTGTCGTTGCAAGGCGACCAGACCGCGCTGAACGGTAAAGGCTTTTCGCCTTCAATCGGTAGGAACCGCAGGCCGGGATAGCTCGTTGCCACTGCCGATTCACTTGTCAGGGTTAGACCGAATCCCATAGACACCATGTGCATGAGGTTTTCTCGGCCAACATCTTGCCTCGATATCGACGGTGATTGGCCAAGATCGGCAAGACGCTGAATGAGATAGTCATGGATCTCGGGACCTGGTTCGGCGCAGCTCACAATAAACCGTGACTCACTGATTTGGTTCCACGTGACGGATGGTTCGTCGGCAAGTGCGTGTCGTGCCGGCACGGCCACAAACACCCGCTCCGACCAGAAAGTCTCGGCATCGCAATCATCGACCACCGGAATTCCGCTCACCAAGGCGATATCCAGACGCCGTTCCCGAAGTTTTGCGATGTGGAAGCGTGGCGCGCCTTCACGCACGTTGGTGTGAACTCTCGGATGTCGTCTCCGGAAGGCGGTGATCGCCTCACGGGGAAGCAAAGAACCGAGCGATGAGAAGATGCCAACGCGAAGATAACCATGCATGCCGCGTCCGGCATTGAGTGCGGTTTTTGCCGCATAGTCGAGTTCGACCATTATGAGATCGACGCGATCCAGGAAGCGACGGCCGGCCCAAGTCACCCGCAAGCCCCGGCTATGGCGCTCAAAAAGTGAGACGCCGAGGTCGTCCTCAAGACTACGCACACGCTTGCTGACGACTGACGAGCGGACGCCCAAGGTCGCGGCCGCCTGTCGAAAGCTGCCGTGTTCTGCCGCGAGAACGGCATAGCGCAAACTCCGCAGGTCGAATTCAGGATTCGTACCTTCACCGGCCATCATCGAAGAGCTTCCGAGCAACACGGCAGCATAGTCTCGGCGCCAGTTATCCCAGTACGAGAATTGTTGTTCGCCTCGCCGTTGATGGCGCCATCGTCCATACCGTGTTCGCGTTCGGCCATTTTTTAGCCCCGCATTCAAAAATGTTGGTTCCAGCTAATCATTGGCGGCGGAACGTGCGTCCCGGATGAGGTCTTCAAGTTCCGTCAATGGGATCAGGCCCGGAGCCACATTGGTGCCGACCACGAAACTGGGTGTCCCGGTTATGCTGAGTTGCTCGGCCAGTTCCATCGACACAGTGATATGCTGGATAATTTCGGGGGCATTCATATCTTCGCGCAGCTTTTCGATATCCAAACCGAGCCGCTCTGCTGCGGCGATCGTTGATTGAGCGTCGGCTCGCCCGCCTGTCATCAATGCCCAATGCATCTCTTCGTATTTGCCCTGCTCGCGGGCTGCGAGCGCCGCGCGGGCGGCAAAAACCGATCCTTCGCCGAGAATTGGCCACTCGCGGTAGACCAGCCGCACCTGATCGTCGGTCGCTAACAATTCCTTGATTGGCTCAACAGCGCGTTTGCAGTAAGGGCAGTTGTAGTCGAAAAACTCGACAACGGTGACGTCTCCGTCTGGGTTGCCGAGGACGGGCGCGTTGGGATCGTTCTCAAGATCATCGCGCCGGGTCGTCAGAGCTTGCTCGATCGCTGCCTGCCGCCGCTCTTCCTCTAGGGACTGCAGACGCGCGATCGCTTCTTCAATAATCTCTGGACGCTCAAGGATTGCCTCAAGTGCAAGCGCCTTGATGCGCGCTTTCTCGTCAGCATCAAAATCATCTGCCGCAGCTTGGGACGGCAAGACCAGAATGATGAGGCAGGCGAATGCGAGGATGGATTTGATCATGATTTTGCTTCCATTGTTCGGGTTCGTTTGAGCTCCGGCAGCCCCAGCGGGCGGCCGGAACTTGGCCGTGCCGGTCATGTCACGATCAGTTTGCTGCCCGACGGCACGCGATCATAAAGATCGATGACATCCTGATTGATCAGTCGCACGCAGCCGCTCGATACGGCCTTGCCTATGGACCAGTATTCCGGCGAGCCGTGGATGCGGTAAAGCGTGTCGATACCGTCTTCGAAAATGTAGAGCGCGCGTGCGCCTAGCGGATTGTTCAGACTTGGTGGCATGCCGCCATTTTCGGCACTCCAACGCTCCAGTTCCGGCTCACGGGCGATCATTTCCGCAGGAGGCGTCCACGTCGGCCAAGGTCGCTTCCACGCAATGTCGCCCGCCCCCGACCAGGAGAAGCCAGCTCTCCCAAGCCCGACGCCGTAACGCATCGCCTTGCCACCTTCCTGCACGAGATAAAGAAAGAACGTCGTTCGATCGACCACGATCGTTCCGACAGAATGTTCGGTCTGGTAGTCCACCTGTCGGCGCCAAAAGCGCTCTGGCACCTTTGCCAAGTCAATGGCTGGTATGGGGAACTGTTCGTTCGGCATTGCGGCATACATAGATGCATAGAACGCTGGGACTGAAGGCTCTGCCGGTGCGACCGCAGGCGCAGCGACTTCCTCAGGCACCGTCGTACATCCTGCAACAAAAAGGCCTGCCATTGACGCTGAACCGGCCAAGACGCGTCGCCGCGTAAGGCCCATATTCGTTGACAAAACGGAGCCATGGGGTCGATCTGCAAACGCCGACCGCGTATCCGATGCGGACGGTTGAGGGTTAGCTTCATTCGTCTTCATGACGACCCCACTTTCCACTTGCGCGACTGTGGGATGATTTTCGGTTTTGGCCGATCTGGATGCGTGTGGAGGGCACGCGTGCATAATGAGGGGTTGGGTTTGACGGCCGTTCGGCCGCGCATCAGTGTGCGCTTCTTGATCATTGGGAACCTCGATTGGCTGATTTCACAAGGCACCCCAATAAGGGGCGCAAGCTAGCGAAAATCAGGCGGCAATCGGAGGTCGAAACTGAACTGATGCGAGCGTCCGTAGGCGGTTGGCCGCGTGCCAGTTGTGAATATCGGCGGCCATACTCACGATCGTCAGCTCTACTGCAAGAACCGGCGTTTGACAGTCGATGGCACAAGAACTCTTGGAATGCTGAAGCTGTTCCCCCGCCGTCTCGCAACAATCAGCAAGAAGGTCGGCTGCGGTGGCCATCATCGTGACCGCGGGTTTGTCTTTTGCCATGTCGGCATGATGGGATGATCCAGTCATTGATGCCGTCATTGATGACGTCGCAATGAACAAGGCCAGCATCAATAGATAAACCAAGGCGCGCTTCATCCCGTCAACCTACACCTTATCGGTTTCTTTTTCCATAAGACGCCCGGAAGCTCCGCAATAAGCTGATGCAAAACATCAAGTCTTTTCCATGGCGAATTGTCGATCCGCTTAAGACCACGCCGCTTTGAGTTCGATGGATTGTGGTTAAGTGGACGGTTTGCTTTGGGATACACGCGGAACATCATTGCGGAAGTTACGGATCAAAGGGACTTTGGCATCACTGGGGTTCTAGTTCACTCGATCCCATTGGCGCGCTGGAGTTCACGAATATAGGCCGTAATCTTGGCTATCTGCTCCTCGCTCAGCCCTTCGACCCGAGGCATATCGCCGAATCGCCAGTGATGTGCGCGTACCCCGTTTCTGACCGCGAGCACGAAGGCTGCGTCGGCGTGGTGGTTTGGCTCGTAGATGATGTGAACCAAGGGTGGGGCGACGCCGTCCCGACCTGCAGCTGCCGTACCATGGCAACTGGCGCAACTGGCATTGAACAGTGTCTCGCCTTCAGCTCCGATAGCCGATAGAGGCGGAACCTTAACCTCAGCGAGTGCTTCTCCCGACGCAGGGAGCTCACCATCATCCAAACGCCAGTAGACGATTGCGATTACAATCACCGTAAGCACGACCAACATGATGCTCCGCCAAATCATCCTACTGCTGGCCTCTGAACAAACCGGTCTTTCGTCCTTCGACTTCGCCGCCAGTCCGCTTATTCGCTTTGCATGCGATCATCGGACTTCTCCTCTTTGCTCCAACCATATCGCCGAGCCATGACATCAATCTCCCGCTCGGAAAACCCAAGTGCCCGTGCGCGCCGGCGGAACTCCTCAGGCGACTTGACCTCGGCCCGACTATCGAGTCGGTCACCCAGCAATCCGCCGCCCTTTGCCTTGTCTTTAGCCATGACTGACCGATACCGCTTTCAATTGCTGCGAGGTCAATCGCGACCCGTTGCGCATGGGGTTTCCGTCCTATTGTCGACAATACAGCCCAACTTCACGACCGTTGCTGCCTCTCTCGGGCCTGACGGCTGCGTGCAGCACCATCGCAATTGCAATCCATAAAGCCGTGTATGGGGCAGGTCAGACACATTTCCTCAAGGCGTTTTTTCAGGGCTTGGCGACCCCGATGCAGCCGAACCGTTAAATTGTTGAGACTCAGACCAAGTTCCGTGGCAACGCGCTGCCGAGGTTCCTCAAGCAAGTCGATCCGCCAAAGGACTTCGGCGTATTCGTGCTTGAGTGTGGGCAATAGCTTGTAGAGACAGTTGCAGATTGCCTCGTCGATTTCGAAATCCGCCTCAATCGAAAGCTCCTGGATATCCAACGGATCCATGACTGCCTCCCGTTGCCGCCGACGAACGGCGCGACGTTGATGGTCCACGATCGTGGTTGCGAGCACGCGGCTCAGCCACCCTCGAACCGACTGCACATCTTTCAGTTGAGCCGACCGCTCGATGGCTCGGATCATAAACGCCTGAAGTACATCTTCGGCCTCTTCGACAGAGCCCATGCGCCGACGCAGAAAACCGAAAAATTGACGGTGACTCTCTTCGAGCGCACGCCGAACTGCAGCGTCTGGCGTTCCGAACGCATCAGATGCAGCTTGATCGGCTGGTGGTACCGAGTCATTTGGCCTGTTGTGCAAGTTTACAGTCCTCCAAACACGTTTGACGCATCAACTCGCCGTTCTTTACAGCTGAACGGCGATTAAAACGGCTCCTTCAAACAGGCGTGGGCCGCAGGCGCGCTGCTGTCGGACTGCTGACCAGACGAACGGAGAGGCTGAAAAGACGCTTCAGCAATCGCATTCGGCGAACCGACCATCGGCGCATATTGGACAGTATTCCTTGATACTGGCCTTTAAGGCTTGACGCGCGCGATGAAGACGCACGCCCAGGTTGTTCGCGGTTAAACCAAGTTCTTCTGCGATCTGGCTGCGTGGTTCTTCGTTAAGATCGGCCCTTCTCAGGATCTCCGCATAATCAAATCGCAAAGTTGTCAGGCCTTCCCGGACGCAACGACACGAAAGCTCGGAGCCATGCATGGGCTCGATGTCGAACGACATGGGTTGCGGTTCGCGCCTGTATGCTTCGGCACATCTCAAGCGAGCGGCACGGCGGCGATAGTGATCTATGAGCGTGTTGCGCAGAATGCAGTGAAGCCAGGCGTCCGTCCGAGTTGCGTCATCTAGCTGTTCCGTCGACCTCAGAACCTTCAGACAGAAGTCTTGGAAGGCGTCGTCGGCGTCTTCGGATCGGTCAAGACGGCGCCGAAAATAGTTCAGGAATTCACGTCTGCATTCCAATAAGCGGTCGTGGATTTCGTCGTGGTGCTGGTCCGGCACGTTCTCTCGAAGGGGGGTGTCCATAACAGGTCTCCATAAGTCAGCCTTCTTGTTCAAGCGGTGCACGATCAGCGATCGTGCGCCTCTTGGCACTGGTTATGCGAAGGCTTGGAGACGGGGAGGCCGGAAGTATGAATAGGTGAGTTTCGGTAGCCGAAATTCAGTCCGGTGGAATGCCCACGTGGCTGCAATCGGCCCAATGATAACGGCTGCCGGCGCGGCGGGCATACCGAACGAACAGGCGCCGATCGGGCGGCAGCACGTGTTGCCAGGGTCGCTTTGGGTTATGTCGTCGGCGATTTGCAGTTTCAGCTGTTCAGAGCACGGCAACTCTGAAGAGCTCGTCTCAGTCAACGCCGGGTCATTCCATACGATTGATGTCATGAGAACAAGGACGAGGACTGCCCATCGCCAGTGCGACGCCGCACCGTCCCATTTTGCGTTCCGTTTTAGCCGGCCAGTCAACATTCAATCGCTGCTTTGTCGTGCTGGCGCAGCGTTGGAGAGAAGGAGCTACGCCTTTTATGATCACGCACACACAAAGTGGCAATCTTCGGGCAGAATGTCGATGGTCAGCACCTTGCCCTGACCCGGATCAGCCAGAGGTTCCGTTGTGGCCGGTTAGCTCAGCCAATCAGGACGGTGCCGTCGTCGCGCAACTCATACGGTGGCACAACGAGATTGCGGGGCGCCGGCCCTCTGCGAATTCTCCCCGACGTGTCGTAGTGCGATCCGTGGCAGGGACAGAACCAGCCACCCCATTCACCGCGTTGATCCCCTTCGCGCTGACCCAACGGCACGCAACCCAAATGCGTACAGACGCCCACGACAATCAGCCATTCAGGCTCCTGAACACGTGACGCGTCCGTGGCCGGATCGACCAAATCGGGGCTGTCGTCGTCGGAGTTTGCTTGAACGATTTGCTCTGGTGTCCGACGGTCGATGAACACGGGTTGGCTACGCCAAATGACCGTCACCCGCTCACCGACGGCTATTGGCTCCAAATCGACTTCGGTCGTGGCAAGTGCTTGCACATCGGCTGATGGATTCATGCTGTCGATAAAGGGCCATGCTGCGGCCGCTGCGCCCACAGCCGCCATCATGCCTGTTGAAACGAAAAGGAAATCACGCCGCTCAATTTGCGGAGGCCAATCGTTGTCGTCTTTAACGTCGCTCATGGCCGCCCCAGTTGCTGCCCTCGCGCAGCAAAGAAGTTGTAGAGCGGCCCGAAGATCAGGGCGACATACCAGCCATAGGCAAAGCTCTCCGCCAATCCGAGAAAAAAGCTTGGCCAGCTCAGCCAGGTGAAACCCGGAAGCAGTTGCAGCCACGTTTCGTACATGGCCTGTCCCGGGACCAATAGGTCAAAGGTGACGCAGACTGTGAAGGTGAACGCCAAGAATAGACCCAGGCTCATTCCAAACGCGAAGATTGGGATTCGGCGCGTTGATGCGGGCAACAGTGCCGCCGTTGCGGTCGGTTGCTGCAAAGTTGACGAACGGTTTTGGACCATGACAATCCTCCGATGCATGAAAAAGTGGCGGCACAGTAAAGTGCCTGCTCTATTGCATCAGACGGATCAGCCCCCGGAACATTACAGTCCAACTCATCGGCCATCGAGCTCCGGAGCGCGCGGTCGGCCGCCGTTAGGATCAGTGATGCGCCGCAAAGGACGCCGCTGCAACGACCACTTCCAACGTCGCAGAGTTCCATATTGGCCAAGGAGTGGGCTCTGAGCCGAAGTCCACCGACAGCGCGAACCACAGTTCATCTCCCTGCAACTTAATCTGCTGGTTTGCGTTCAAAATCATGGATCGTCTGCCGCGCCAACATTCAAACGATGCTGTGGCTTCTTGCGCTGCCCCATAAAGCATCAATAACCGGGCATTCGGTGGCGCGGTCACCGGTACAATTGTCCGCGATCGCGCCGAGCGTCGCCTCAAGCCTTTGCAGATCGGCGATCTTGTCTTGGACAGATGCGAGATGCTGACGGGTCAGCGCCAACACCTCGGCGCAAGTGTGGTTGCCAGAGTCGACGAGGCTGAGCAGGCTGCGCAACTCGTCAATCGAAAAGCCTAGCTCTCGTCCGCGCAGGATGAAGTTTAGCCGCGCTTCGTCTTCGCCTTCATAAAGGCGATGCCCGGCATCCGACCGAGCGGGGGTGTCAAGCAGTCCGATCTTCTCATAGTAGCGGATCGTCTCAATGTTGCAGCCCGCCCGCCTGGCCAGTTCGCCGCGGCGGATCGCGCCTCGCGCCTTCGTGATCGCCATACCTGCGCATTCCTCTTGATCCTGTACCTACTACAGACCTTAACTTCGTCGCTGCAAAGAATCGAGAGCGATGCCGCATGACCGAAACAAATCTGGATCTGCCGGCGACGGATTCCGCGAATGCCGAGCCGGATCGTGGCAGGCGCTGGTTCGCGGTTGGCAGCGTTGCTAGCGCGGTCCTCGCCTCGTCCTGTTGCGTCTTGCCGCTGTTGCTGGTTCTGCTGGGCGTGTCGGGTGCATGGATCGGCACGTTGACTGCGCTTGAACCTTACAAACCGTGGTTCGTTGGCGCGGCATTGGTCTTTTTGATGTTGGGATTCCGGCGCGTCTATTTCACGTCGGTGCCGGTCTGCGAGGGCGGCACCGCCTGCGCGCGGCCTGCATCTGCGGTGATCATCAAAGGTGCGCTGTGGATGGCGACTACGCTGGTGGCGCTCGCCATCACCATCGAGTGGTGGGCGCCGCTATTCTATTGAGGAGACACACAATGAAGCGTTTTGTCCTGATCATATCGGTGGCCGTGCTTGGCTTCGCCGGATTGAATGCGGTCATCCCGTCACCCATTGCGGCCCAGACGGTCAACACCGAAGCGCTGCAAACGCAGACCTTCACGGTGGACAAGATGACCTGCGCGGCCTGTCCGATCACCGTGAAAACCGCGATGAGCCGAGTCGACGGCGTTCGGTCGGTCACAGTCAATTTCGAGGCGAGGACGGCCACCGTCACTTTCAATGCGACGGTCACAACCGCGGCCGAGATCGCCGAGGCTTCGAAGAATGCCGGCTACCCGGCGCGCACCGTCGAAGGCTGACCGCAGTGTCCGAACCACGATCAACAATAACCTGTCCGCAATGCGGGCACCGGGAAACTGAGACCATGCCGACCGATGCCTGCCAATTTTTCTATGATTGCAAGGGCTGCGGCGCGCTGCTGCGACCGAACGCCGGTGATTGCTGCGTCTACTGCTCTTTCGGCACTATGCCCTGTCCGCCGATCCAAGAAGCGCGGGCATCTGGCGACGCCACCACCTGTTGCGGCGGATAGGGATTAGGCCATATCAATCCTAGTCGGTTCCCTGCCTTGGATCTGCTACGATCCGTAGTGAAAGACTTACAACCAGCAATGGCACGACGATCCATTGGATCAGGGGTGACAAACCCGTACCAAACGGCGGCACGCGTGGCATCAGTTCCGAATAGGTCCAACGCAGCGAGACCTCCGTGTAGTAATATTCGAACCCGACCGTGAGAGCGATACCGACGCCGAGGAACAGGCCAATCTGCCAAAGCTTTGGATGGGCGATCCAGCGCCGGGAGCGCGCAGCAAGCGCGGTAATCCAGAATGCGGTCAGCGCGAAGCCGACGTCCCCGATGGTCGCCGACGTACAGATCTTGATGCCGTCCCAATGGTTCAGATCGGCCATGCCGGCATATGTCGGCACCTGCAGGAACTCCCACACATAGTGCAGACAGAACGACAGGAAGGCGACCGTCACTTCCGGGACCGCCCAGAGCGAACGGTCCCGCCGGGAAGGTACGGTATCAGTGCTCATCGCATCAGATACTTTATGAACGCGGCGATGCCGAGGACCAGGAAAACCAGGATCAGTATCCCGATGAGGCCCATGCCGCCCATGCCCCAGCCTCCATCCATCATTCCATTCCCGAACATCACTGTTTCCTTTCTTGTTTGCGGTTGCTGCTGGTCGTTTCCGCCTCTCCACCTGCAACATTGATCGCGGCCGCTGCCACCTCGTCCAAGCACATGGTTTCGACTTGCAACGTGACGAAGAAGAAGTTGAAACGGTCGCGCAGCAACGCGTGAGCCGTCTTCAGCAATGCGCCCGGATCGCCTTGCCAATGTGGCCTGACGCGAAGATGCGCAGAAAACACATAGCGTCCGCTGGTCAGCGCCCAGCTATGCACGTGATGGACATCGCCGACGCCGTCCAATGTTTCCAAAGCGATGATGACCGCCTGCAGCGAAACCTCGTCCGGTGTACCGTCCATCAGAAGATGGACCGCGTCGCGCAGAATGCTCCAGCTCGCCCACAGCAGAACGAAACCGAAGGCGATGCCGAGCAGCGGATCGATGGCCAGGAACCCGGTGAACTCGATCACCAGCGCCGCTACGATGATGATCAAGCTGCCGATGAAAGTCTGGATGATGTGCCAATAGGCGCCGCGCACATTCAGATCGCTGCCCTGCTGGCGGTAAAGCATGTAAAGCGCAATGACTTCGGTGACGAGACCGCCTGTCGCGACCAGCAGCATGGGCGTGGTGGGCAAGTCAATCGGCGCGCCCAGGCGCATCACGCCCATCACGATGACGACCAGCGCCATCACCAAGAGGAACGCGCCATTGACCAGCGCGCCAACAATCTCGGCACGATACCAGCCGAACGTGCGGCGCATGTCCGCCGGGCGCAGCGCGATCTGGGCAGCGATAATTGCCACCAGCACGCCGCCGACGGCGGAGAAGGTGTGGAAGGCATCGGAGATCACCGCCACCGAACCGGTCCACAGGCCGACGATCAACTCGATGACGAAGTAGATGCCGGTCAGCCAAGCCGAAACCGTCAGCGCCCGGCCGCTCGATGGCAGATGCCCGGCATGGCCATGGGCCGTTCGCCTTGTTGCGGCGGTCTTACCGTTGTTTCCCGTTTCGTTTTGTCCAGCCGTCACTAACGTGGCTCCATTGCATAGACACGGTTCAGTTCGTCGTGGCGTTCCTGAACATCCTCAGGCCATGTGCTCTTGATGTAGCTAAGGATGGCGATGATCTCGTCGTCGCTGAGGATGTCCTCATAGGCGGGCATGGCCGAAGTGTAGTTTTCAAGGTTCGCGGCGCGCGCGACGCCCAGCTTGGTGATGTCGAACAGAACTTGGTCGGGATGATGCCAAGTATGCCCCGTCTCATCATGGGGCGGAGCGGGCATCAATCCGTCTGGCTTGGGCGAGCGCCAATCGGCAACTTCCCCTTCAAGGTTGACACCGTGACATGAGGCACAATTGGCCTGATACAGCGATTCACCCAGCGCGACTGTGGGTGCATGATCCGGGCGGAAGACCTCGACTCCGCCCGGATCCGCCCCGCCCCCTGTCAGGCGGATAGCGGCCATGGTGACCAGCACCGCAACCGCAACTCCGCCTGCCCCAAACCAGATCCGAGACTTCATGCCAAGGATCCGGCTGGCGAGGATTGATCGGTCACTGCTCGGATCATTGACCCATCCGCAGGAAGACCGTGGGCTGCGTGCCGGTGCGGTCCGAATAGGCATAAACGTTGTATTGGGCGTTTCTGTCGAAACCCATGCCCAACGACCCCTGCGGCATACCGGGGACGGCCAAGCCGCGGATGTCCGGTTTCTCCGACATCAGCTTTTCAACGGCTTCAATTGGGACATGGCCCTCGAGCACATATTTGCGTTCATTGCCGATGACCGAGGTGTGACAGCCGGCCAGTTGGTCGGTGACCCCGCCCTGCTTCTTGATCATCGACAGGTCATTCATGTCGCGGGTTTCGACGGTGTAGCCGGCCTCGATCATCTTGTCGGCCCAGACTTGGCAGCAGCCGCACCAAGGTGTCTTGAACACGAGGATGGATTTTTCAGGGTCGGCTTCTTGCGCGTTTGCAGAGCCGAAAGCGGCGATGGCCGCCGCAAGGGCTATGCCGATCATGGTCTTGTTCATGGACTACGGTCCTTTTTTGGAAGTGTCGGAGTGTTTTGATTTGCCGGAATGGCAGCTCATGCCGATCAGCTTGTGCATGACGAGATGCATGCCGAGACACGCCAGCAATGGCGACGCGGCCCAGAGCACCTGAGTTAGGGGTTGGCCTTCGGGCGCGGCTAGAATGATCAGCCCGACGCCGGCAACCATGGCCAAGCAACAAGCCATCATCAGCCAATGAAAAACCGAGTGTTCAGTTTCCTTATCGGAATGCTTGCTGGCGGAAATCGCCGGAACAGAGCGGCGGTGAGGATTGTAAGGTGTTTTCATAGCACCACCACCTTCGCGCCGACCGGCACGCGCTCGTAAAGATCGACGACATGATCGTTAATCATTCGGATGCAGCCGTTGGAAACCGATTGCCCAATCGATTGCGGCTGGTTGGTCCCGTGGATGCGGTAGAGCGTGTCCCGCCCGTCTTGGTAAAGATACAGCGCCCGCGCGCCGAGCGGGTTGTTGGGTCCGCCCGGTACGCCGCCGGCATAGCGGGCGTATTTTTGCGGCTCGCGCCGGATCATGTTTTGAGTGGGTGTCCAACGCGGCCACTCCGCCTTGCGGCCGATCACAGCGGTGCCCTGAAAGGCCAGGCCAGCACGGCCAACGCCGACGCCATAACGCCGCGCACGACCATTGCGCTGTTGCAGATAGAGGAAATGGTTGCGTGGATCGACAATGATGGTGCCTGGCGCATAGCCCGCCATCGACACCGATTGCGGCAGGAACTTCGCGTCAAGCCTAAACGATTGCCTTGTATGGGCCCTTGCGGACAGGCCCGGCATAAGCGTGCTGGCGGCAATGCCAAGCACAAACGTACGCTTTGTAATCATGGAAAACCTCGATTGGCTGATTTCGTGACAGGCGCCCGAGCGGGCGCCGGTTAACGGAAATCAGGCGGCAATCGGAGGTCGGAATTGAGTCAGGGCGATGCCGTCAGGAGCGATCGCGGCGTGTGTGATCTTGAGATCGGCATCTGTTTCGCCGAACGCAGTAATGATCGATGGCACAGCATTGCTGCAATCCATTGCGCATCCGCCCATGGAATGATGCATCTTGCCGTCCTCGACACCGCAGCAATCGTCGAGCATGTCCGCCATGAGAAGGTCGGCGGTCTGCGCATGACCGGCAGCGTCCGCCTTAAAGCCAGGCGAAGCACCATCGAACGCCGTGCCAGGGACGGCCATCACCGCCAGCAGCGCCAACATTACGATCATGCTCAATATGCACTTCATGGCGACGTTTTAGACCAATTCCATCTGATTTTCCATATCTGGCTTGCGAGCCAGTTAACGCCGTTCATCCAATCGCTGATCCTTTGCAGCTTACAGCGGCGTCGACGACGGGGCGCTGCGAGGCGACCGAACTGTTAAGAATTGAACAGTGCGACTTGTCCGTTGCCTATATCGGTGAGGCCGATGTCCAGCGCCGCATCGGTCTTTGCGATGGATGTTGCACCGTCTTTGATGGTGCCGGTAAGCGCTCTGATCGCATCTATCGTTTCGGGGATCACAATTGCCTGATTGTCGACCATATAGGCGCAAAACAATTCGTCACCTTGCACCTTCATCATGTCTTCCCATACCGCGACCTCGTAGAGACTGTCGTGGGGTCTGGAAAGATCGGCCATCATCTCCTTGATCGCGTTTATGGCGCTCAACCCGTCACCTACGCGCACAAGCGCAATTCGCGAAGACGTGCGAAGGGCACGGAGAATCTCCTCTTTGTCAGTGGCGTGCGTCAATTGCACGGTCCAGTAATGCAAGTGGGCAAGCGTTTGAGGGACCTTGACGGCCATGGTGACGACATCGAGATCGGGATCGACGCTCTGCGCATCCGGACCCTGATGACTGGGGATCGTAGCCTCGGGCACCAATGTGTTCATGATCCCGCCCAAGTGGCTCTCCCAAGGATCGGTCGCTCGCCGCAGTAAGGTTCCACGCGCGCTTC